>JAIVJE010000584.1 GCA_020200195.1 Acidobacteriota bacterium
CTCCCATGGCGCGTCGCGGTGGAACCAATAGCGCGCGGCGAATACGCCGCGCCGGTCGATTCCGAGCGGAGCGTCTCCGCCAATTGGGTCAGGAAGAGAGGTACCCCGTTCTCGAGTTCGGCCGGAGATGCTGACGGCCAGGGCCGCGCGGTCAACTTCTGCCGCGCCCGATCAATGATCGAATGACGATACGTGGTGACGAACTCATAAAGCATGGCAACTCACTCAGGTTTCGCTCGTCGTAACGGGGAGGGCCGTCGTTTTCCGCAGCCAGACTCCACTGTAGCGTATGTCGCCCCCTGGTCCTATGCTGTTCAATTGTGAACAGCGATGTGCGTCTGCCCGACGCCGACGCGTGTATGAAATCGACTCAAACAAGAAGCTCTGACATCTGCGTCAGATCGCAGGGCTTGGTGACATGGCGGTCGAAGCCGGCCTCTTTCGATCGCTGGATGTCCTCCGGTTGTCCGTAGCCGGTCACGGCGACGAGTCGCATGTCTTTACCACTAGCCATCCTACGGATCCTGCGCGCGACTTCGTACCCATCGAGCACGGGGAGCCCGATATCGACGAGCGCGACGTCAAAAGTGCCATTCGCCGCAAGACGTACGGCGGTGCCGCCGTCCCCAGCGACCTGCACGACGTGCCCATCCATCTCGAGCGCCTCTTTCATCATGTCCCGCGTATCCTGGTTGTCTTCGACCAGCAAGACGCGTTGTGCGGCGACCGCCGATTGCTTCATCTCGTGATCCTGGGCATCCCTCTCGACCGGCGGCGCAATCGCGGGCATGGTGACCGTTGCCACGCAGCCCTGTCCAGGACCCGCACTCTCAACGGAAACGTCACCGCCGTGCAGCTGTGCCAGTCGCTTTGCGACGGAGAGACCGATCCCCAAGCCACCGCGCGCCCTCTGCAACGTCGCGTCGCCTTGGTAGAACAAGTCAAACACGCGAGGCAGGGCGTCAGGTGCGATGCCGACACCTTCGTCTGACACCCGCATTACCGCGCGGCGCTCGTCGACTTCAACGTCAACGGTGATTCGCTTTCCGGGGGGCGTGTACTTGGCGGCGTTCGTGAGCAGATTCACCAGGATTTGGTGCAAACGCGTTGAGTCCGCATTCACCCAAACAGGCACTGCGTTCAGGATCAGCTCGTGCTGCTCGCCGTCTGCGATGGACGCGGCCCGCCTCGAGCAGATCGTCAACCAAGCGACGAAGATGCTCGACTTGGCGGTCGATGACGGCACGAGGCCGGGCACCGCGTGTGTCTCCCTGTTCGGAGATCGTCAACACTCGGCTGGCGGCGGCAATCGCGGCCAGCGGATTCCGCAGCTCGTGCCCGAGCATGGCGAGGAAGTCGTTCTTCGCCCGGTTCTCCGCTTCCGCAGCGTCGCGCTCCTTGGCGCGAAGGTAGACTTCAGCCCCCATCTTCATCGCCCGCCGCCGGAGCTCCTCGTTCATCTCGGCTTGTTGTTCATCGCGGCGCTTGAGAAGCACGAACTCGGTCACGTCCTCCACGCGATGGATGATGTATGCGATAGTACAGTCCGGCCTGATCACCGGCGAATTTACTGGGCTCCAGTACCGTGCCTCGAAGGTCCCGCCGTTGGCCTCTGGCCGTCGAATGTCATACTTCTGCACGGCCATCGTATCTGCCGTAGACGTGTTCAGGACGCGCTGCAGCGAGGCGTTGAGATTGGCCACACCGGTGGCGTCGGGATCCCCGGGGTTGTCGGGGAACACCTCGAACAGATGGTGGCCGAGAATGTCTTCGCGCCGGGTCATAGTTGCGCGCAGGTATGCATCGCTGACGGCTACAATCGTCAAGTCTGGCCTGAGCACGAGGTAGCAGCCAGGGGCTGATTCGAACAACGCCCGAAAATCGACGCTGCCATTGTGGGTTCCTATCACGTGCGCGGATAGTACCAGCAAAGGAACCCCCGGCGATGCCACGGGAATCGCCACGCGTCGCGACACTTTCGGGCCGAACGGATTCTCGATCGGTTCCAGTCGGCACGTCTCATTGTCGAAGTAACCCACACTGCATGAAGCTGACGAGCCAGATGCGTTCGCCGGCCTGGGTCACGCCGGCGCTCTGGCCAGCGAAGACATGACTGAGGCTCACCTTGCG
>JAIVJE010000396.1:0-4878 GCA_020200195.1 Acidobacteriota bacterium
AATTCGGGACCGTCCTGAAACTGGTCGTCGGTCGTGTCGAGTGGCCGGGGCGGTGCCGGAGCGGGTCGGGGCTCGGGCAGTTCCGTCGGCAGGCCGAGGTGTCGCAGGATCCGCTGGACCACGAACGCCTGATCAACCAGCGCCCACGAGGCGCAGCCGCCCACCGCAACGTGAACAGGCGAGGACGTCGAGGCCAAACGTCCGCCGCATCAGGCTCGGCCCACTGATACGCCCACTCCGAGACGCCCCTGGGCGGTTTTCCTCTCCGTCAGCCTCCATCGAGAGGCCGCCGTCCGACACGGCGATCGCGTGTGAGGTTGCCGGGACGAGGGCGGCCCGCCACGGGGCACGCGGGGCGAGCACGCCGTAGTACAGAATGAGGTTGACCCGCGGCCGTGGCGTCAACGCGGCCAGCCGCTCCAGTAGCTCCAACGGATCGAAGCGCAGATGCGTCGTGCCATCCGCCCAGCGGTGCCGCAGCGTCAGCCAGATCTCGCCCTCACTGGTCCGGTGCAGCCGCTCCTGGGCCAGGGGCGGCCGCAGCGCATAGCGGCACACCCGCTCCAATCGATCCCGTTGGCCGGCTCGGACCACCAGTCCGGCGTGCAAATCGAACCCGCCGGCGTGGGCGTGACGGAGTCCCAGGGTCGCAGGCGTGACGTCTTCCGGTGGGTCGCCGCACCTCCGGACGCGCGCGCCCGCTCGCGGCCCGAGTGCCACCCGCCCGTCGACTGACGCGGCCGCCACCGCCGCCAGGACCCGCGCCGCTCGACGAGACGCGTGACACGCCGCGCGATCAGCGCCACCACCTCCGCCACATCCTCGCGCGTCAGCCGCGGAACCGGATGAAACCGCACAGCCCCACCGTCGTTCGCGAACACACCGTCCAGCACGAGCGCGTGCAGATGGATGTTGAGATTCAACGCCCCACCGAAGCGCCGCACGACGACCACGGACCCGCTGCGACCGTCGGCGACGCCGTCACGGCACGCGCGGCGCCGGAGGAAGCCGAGCACCGCGCGTACGGCGACGCCGCTGACCGCGCGGCACAGGTCGTGATCCCACGCCAGCAGGTACCGCATCGATGCGGCAGGCTGAGGACCCACTGAGGGACTGGCACGTCGGGGAAGACATGATCGACCAGGTGCGCTGAGCGCTCGGCCATCCGGCGGCCGCCGCAACGTGGACAGAATCCGCGCCCCTTGCACGAGAAGGCGACCAGTCGATCCAGGCCGCAGGCCGCGCACCGAAAGCGTGCGAAGCCGCCGGCCAGACAGCCGCACCGCAGGAAGTCACGAAAGTCTTGCTCGACGAAGCGCGGAAGCCCCTCGCCTTCCCGCAGCGCCGCGGCGTGCGCACGGAACGTCTCGAAATGGTCACGCACGATCCCGTACAGCAGCGTCGACGTGGGATCGCGCGGTTCGTATGTGATCGATGACAGCGCCACGCGCCGTCCACGGGGCGCCACGTGCCAATTGTCCGACCGCGTCAATCAGGCCTCGATCCTGTCGACCGCGTTCTCGACGTCCCCGCGCTGACAACCGTGGTTGTCAGCGTTTTTCACGTTGACGAGCGCTGGCCGCATGTCGGGGCATATCTTGCGTGAACGCTCGATCAAACGGCCGATGCTCAGTGCAACTGGCGTTACTCGGACGACGGCCGCGGCACGACTCGCCTGCCCGCGGTTCAAAGCTGAAGATGTGCACGCGGTTGGGAGACAAATGCCGCAGCCCGTACGAGGGGCTCGGACCTGACTGGCCTTGGGCCACCTGCGACACTTTCGCCGGCGAGGCTCAGATCTCCTTCAGCCGACCGGCCGCGTACTTGTGGAGCAAGCTCCCGATCAGCGTTTGGTACGGGAGGCCTTCCGCGAGGGCGCGCTTCTGGATTGCCTCCAGGTCCTTGCTCGAGAGCCGGATGTTTAACCGTCGGTCCTTGCGGAAGGTGGCCTTGGCGTATCGCGCGTAGCGAGTCCGCTCGCGCTTGCCACCGGTGGTGGACTTCCACACACCGCGCTCGACCGACTCGAGCAACTCCTTCTCGTCGCCATCAAGCTTCATCGTCTTTCTCTTCACCGAGGTACTCCTTGGTGGCCTTCCGGCTCGGGATGATCGTCTTCAGGAAGAACCGTGTGCTCGTCCTCGACGGGCGGTACCAGATACACGTATTCGTCCCGCAGAACGACGAAGATGCGCTGGCCGGTGTAATGCTCCGGGTTCGGGTGCTCGAGGATGTCAAGCAAGTTGCCACGTTCGATGTGGAAGACGATGTCCTCGAACCCGATGCCGCGCTTCGCCCTGAGCTTCGCGTTCTTCGCGTCGTCCCAGTCGAAGTACTTCACCGGCTCCAGCGTAGCACAACGTGTGCCCGATAGGCACACAGTGGCATCGGCTCCAGTGTGCCCACCAGTGTGCCCAAACGCGGCCCGACACCCATCATCCGGCACCCAACGCCAACCAAGTTGCCAATGAAAAACGGGCCTGAAATCAACGATTTCAGGCCCGTTCTGTGACTCTTGGCAGCCTTAGCAAACCGCCGCCTTCAGCCTCTCGGCCACCTCACCGCAGACGGTAAGTATACGGCACGCAAGCACTTGCCCAATTGCAAGTTTCTTGCGCTCCCTACAACGGTCTTTTAAACTGCCGCCTTCGTCAAATTCGACCGGAAAACCGCGCTATTTCGCAACGAGACACCGATGAACTCTGGGCACACTGGCGGAGGCGCATCGAGAAATCGCGGCGCGCTGATGGCGCGCCTTGTGCGTGCTTGCAGTCTCGCAAAGGCGTCGCGAGTACCGTTACAGACGATTGTCGAGAGGGGAAGCTCTTACCCATGCAGTCACTTCATCGACCGTCGAACTTCGAGAAGGATCCAGTCCCCGGAGTCGACGCGCCTGAGACCGCGACGCGGAAACTCGAATCGAGGATCATCAAGAGCACCATCGTCATCACCTCCACTCGGTGGCTGACCCGCGAGAAGTTCCGCAATGCAGACACCTGAGCGCCGCTGTAGTTCCAGAGGGCCGGGTCGTCCGGCGCCAGCCTGGCGTCGCCTCCGGCCTCACGCTAGAATCCCCCTCTGTCCATGCCTTTGCCCGCCGGTACACGTCTCGGCCCGTACGAGATCGGACCCGCTCTGGGCGCGGGCGGTATGGGCGAGGTATACCGGGCGCGGGACACGCGACTCGATCGCGACGTTGCCGTGAAACTACTCCCAGCCGGCTTTTCGCGCGAGCCTGGCGCGCGGGAACGGTTCGACCGAGAGGCGCGCCTGATTTCACGGCTGTCACACCCGCACATCTGCTCGGTGTTCGACGTCGGCGAGCACGACGGCGCCGCCTTCATCGTGATGGAGTATCTGGAGGGCGAGACACTGGCCTGGCGACTCCAGCGGGGCGCACTACCGGTGGCGCAAGCATTGAGAATCGCAACCGACGTTGCGGATGCGCTTTACCATGCGCATCGTCATGGAATCGTGCACCGGGACCTGAAACCGGGCAACGTGATGCTCACGAGATCGGGCGCGAAGTTGCTGGACTTTGGGGTCGCCAAGGCAGCAGTAGAGCCGGCTGGACCCGACGGCGCCGCGGTCACCATCGAGCCGTTGACCCGAGCCGGCGTCATTGTCGGCACGCCGCAGTACATGGCACCAGAGCAGGTCAGAGGGCATCCGACCGATCATCGCACCGACATCTTTGCTTTCGGCGCGCTCTTGCAAGAGGTCATCACCGGCCGGCGGGCGTTCGATGGGCCCGCTCCATCTGACGTGATGGCTGCGATTCTAAATGTGCCGGTTCCTGCCGTGTCGACCTTGCAGCCGCTGGCGCCTCCCGCACTCGATCATGTCGTGGCACGCTGTCTGGAAAAAGATCCGGACGAGCGCTGGCAATCGGCATTCGATGTCGCCAGTGAGCTGCGCTGGATCGCGAACACGGCGACGTCGAGCGTCTCGGCCCAACCGACGGCAGCCGCCATTTCGATGACGCGCCGCCTCTCGCCGCTGGTGATCGGCATCTGCGGGCTTCTGGCGGGCGCGGCGGTGTACGCCGGTGTCAGCGCGCTGGTGCGTCAGGCACCGCAGGTAGTTCCGGAGATCATTCGGGCCGTCGTGCCGCTCCCTCCAAACGCGCAGCTTGCCGCGGCGCGCCCGAGCGTCGCGATCTCGCCCGACGGCCGCTTTCTCGCCTTCGTGGCGTCGGTGGATGGCGCCTCGAGGCTGTTCGTCCGATCCGTTGACGCATTCGAGATGACGCCCGTCAGAGGGACCGAGGCGGCCACCGGCCCCTTTTTCTCCCCTAACGGAGAATGGATTGGCTTCTTCGCGAATGGCCGGCTGATGAAGGTGTCCCGGGCAGGCGGCACGCCCGTCGCGATTTGCGAGGCGACCGACGTGCGCGGCGCGACGTGGGGCACCGATGACACGATTGTGTTCTCCCCCCGGCTCGACGCGGGCCTTTACCGGGTTTCCGCTGCAGGCGGCGCACCGGTGGCGGTCACCGTGCCCGCGGCCGAGCGTCGTGAGAAGACTCATCGCTTTCCAGAACTGCTCCCGGATGGGCGCTCGGTGATGTTCACCGTGGGTACCCACGACATCGCCACCTTCGACGAGGCGTCGATCGCCGTACAACCGCTGGCCGGCGGAGCGCCCCGGACGATCATTTCCAGCGGGAGCGCAGCCAAGTATCTGCCGAGCGGTCACATCGTCTTTGCCCGTGGTGATGCACTCCTGGCGGTGCCGTTTGATGCGAAGCGGTTGGAGATATCGGGCTCACCAGTACCTGTGGCCCAGGGTGTCGCGCATGCCAGCGACTACGGCCGTGTCGAGTACGACGTGAGCGGCTCGATGACGACGAAGCCCTTTCCGTCCGGCGCGACGTCG
>JAIVJE010000396.1:4930-5992 GCA_020200195.1 Acidobacteriota bacterium
GGTCGGCACTGATGGCAGTTACCGTTACGACCGCCTCCGCTGCGTTCGAGGCCGGTCGCCCCTATTCGATCTTTAATCTGCGAAGGCTGCCGAGAGACGAGGGCGCCATCTACGACGTCGCGCCGGACGGAAAGGGCTTCGTCGTCATCGAGCCGCTCACGTCAGATGTGCCGACGGATGCCTACGTCGTCGTCGGTTGGTCCCGCGAGATCGCGCGAAAGGTACCCGTTAAGTAGAGAGCGTTGGAGACGACGGCGTCCATGCTTATACCTCTCGCAAGCGCCCCGTCGCGTACTTGTGCAGCAGGCTGGCGATCAGTGTCTGATAAGGCAAACCCTCGGCGAGCGCCCGCTTCTGGATCGCCTCCAGGTCCTTGCTCGACAGACGAATATTCAGCCGACGATCTTTGCGAAACGTGGCCTTGGCATAGCGCGCGTAGCGAGTCCGTTCGCGCTTGCCACCGCTGGCGGATTTCCATTCGCCGCGCTCGACGGACTCCAGCAGCTCCTTCTCGTCGGCATCAAGCTTCATCGTCAGACTCCTCACCGAGGTACTGCTTCGTGGCCTTCCGACTGGGAATGATTGTCTTCAGGAAGACTGTGTGCTCGTCCTCAACGAACGGCACCAGGTACACGTAGTCGTCGCGTTGAACCCCGAAGATGCGCTGACCGCCATAACGGTCGGGGTTCGGGTGCACCAGGGTGTCGAGCAGGTCGCCACGTTCGATATGAAAAACGATGTCCTCGAACCCGATGCCGCGGTCCGCCCTGAGCTTCGCGTTCTTCGCGTCGTTCCAGGCGAAGTACTTCACTGCCATCGGCGTAGCACAACGTGTGCCCGTAAGGCACACATTGGCATCGGCTCCAGTGTGCCGCCCAGTGTGCCCAAACGCGGTCCGACAACCATCATCCGGCAGCCAACGCCAACCAAGATCCCATAAAAAAACGGGCCTGAAATCGTCGATTTCAGGCCCGTTCTGTAATGGCTGGCAGCCTTACCAAACCGCCGCCTTCAGCCTCTCGGCCACCTCACCGTAGGAGCCAAGTATGCACGGCCATTTGT
>JAIVJE010000397.1 GCA_020200195.1 Acidobacteriota bacterium
AGCGTGTACACGCCGGCGGACTCCGCGACCACCGCGCTCGTGTAGGTCTGCGTTCGCGTGACGGCGCGCACAGGAGTGGTCACGTGGGGCTCGACGTGGCTGTCGATCAGCTTCGCCTTGGAGTCGACGAGGACGTAGGCAAGGGCGATGTTGCCCTGCGGGTTCAGCGCGCGGTCGATCTCCGCCGCGAGAATGATGCGCAGCTTCGGGCTTGCCGGATCTCGGAAGACATACGTCGCCACCTTCAGGCCGATGTCGTTGGCGAGCAAAGGGGCGCGCAGCGTTTCAACGAGCAGCTCCTCGTCCGTTTTCGACCTCGCGGGGTCGACCGTGAACTCCCGTCGCGATCGGACTTCGATCCCTTTTCGTCCAGGCACCTCGATTTCGATCTTGTGCGACTTGGCATCGCGATCGCCAGGCTCAGGCTCGAAGCTGAGAAGGTAATACCCCGAGAGTTCGAGTGTGAGCCGGTTGAAAGCGAAATCCGCGTTGCCGATTACGCGGAAGACCGAACCCCTCGCGAGGCTGGCCATCAGCCCGAGGCCTTCTTCACCCATCGCAATGTCTGCTCCACGCGTCGGTGACACGCTCGCGGACGAGGCGTCGAATGTGCGCGGGTGGAGCATCAGGACGTAGATCGTCGCCTGCGCGCGCGCGGCAACGGGGGCCAGCCACGAGAGCTCCGAATAGTCCCGATCGATCACCAGCCCCTCAGAGATGAACACGACCGTTTTGGGAACCACGCTCTGAGCCAGCCGCTCCATCAGATACCGCAGCGCCACCAATGAGGCCTGCGTTCGTGTGCGGGCGTCAGCATATGTACTCGACGCCTCCGCCGCGATCTGCGTCCGGCAGAAGGCGATCTCCGCGGGATCCCGGAGCCCGGCGCACTCCCGATCGAGGACCTCGTTCATCGCCTGCGTCTCGCCTCGGTTGATCGCCAGCGCCTCGGCGACGCCGATCCGCTTTGGTCCGAGCGTTTCGGTGGCCTGTCCGACCACCCGCTTCAACAGCGACTGCACGAGCGCGTGGTTGGACGTGAAGTCCATCTGCGGTCCGGCACCCGGTATTGCGAACAGCGCGACCCGGTCGGACTTGTGCAGGCGACCCACGAACCGGCTCGCGGCGTCGATCGCCGCCTTGCCGCCGCCGGCCTGGATGTTCGCCTGATCGATGACGATCATGATCAGACGCCCGCCGGCCGCCTGCGCGTTCGAGCTGTAATGCTTGGCGGCAGGCTCGGGCTCCACGTTGCGCGCCAGCGAGATGAACTGCGCGGACGCAATCCGCCGCGGTTTGCCGTCGACGCTCAGTGTGAAGTCAGCCGCGGTGAGATCTTCGATCGGACGACCGGTGTTATCGACGACATTCACGTCCACCGGCACGAGATCCACAGACGACTTGAACGTCGCGCCGGGCTGTTGTGGCGGCGCAGGCTGCGGTGGTGTCTGCGCCAGCACGGCTGCCGCCAGCACGGCCGACACGCCCAGCGCCGTCGCGAGGCTCTTCATAGAATCCTTCCTTACCGTCGAGGCGTCAGGCGGTATCCCTGGCGCGCGCGAACGCGGTGCCCGCCGGCAACCTCGAGCCGAATCGCGTGCCAAGCCCCGTCCCGCGCGGTTTCAGGAGCCGGATACGAGATCACGTACTGGTTGCGCAGGTCCTCGAGGATCTCCTTGAAGATTGCCTCGAGCCGCCCGGAATTGTCGGTAAAGAACGCCTGCCCGCCACTGACGGTGGCGATCTGTTTCATCAGCTTCTGCAGCCCCGGCGCCTCCACGGCACGTCCCTGGCCGATGGCATAGATTGTCGCGTCGCTCCCTTCGGTGCGTTCAATCGCAGTCGCCAGCGGAGCGTGGCTGGACGTATCGTCGCCATCGCTGAAGAGGACGATCGAACGGCGTCCGGCCTGACGGCCGAGGATGTCGACGGACCTGACGATCACATCGTACAGCGCCGTCCCGCCCCACGCCGCCATGAGATCAACTGCCCGGACGCGGGCCCGCGCGTCGGTCGCCCGTCGCGCGAACGTAAAGATATTCTCGTTGAAGGCGAGCACCGTGACCTGGTCTCGTGGATCGATGCTGTTCAGAAACAGTTTTGCCGCCGCCTTCACGCTGGCGATCGCGTCGCGCATGCTCGAGCTGACGTCGACGGCCACCACCAGCTCGAGCGGAATATTCTCGGCCGCGAAATTCGTGATCGGCAGCGGCTTGTTGTCCTCGAATACCTTGAAATCCTTCTGCGTCAGACCACGGACGAACCGGCCGTTGCCGTCGGTCACCACAGCCGTCACCTGGACGACGTCGACGTCCACCAGTTCCGCGTACTCGAGCCCGCGCGTCCGGACGGTGTGTACGAGGCGACCGCCGTCACGCCGGGTGGCGACCGCTCGAATCTGATGTTCGACGATGCGATCACCCGCTTCCCACTCGCACTCGAACGGCTGCCGGGAAACGGTGCACACCTGCTGCCCATCGGCGAAGAATACGACTCGTGTCACATCTCGCGCGGCCGCCGGCGGATCGATCATCGCGACCAGGCGTGTCGCCCCGCTCAGATACGTGTCGTTGGTGGGCGACGCGATCCGCAGCGACGGGCCCGGTCCCTGCGCAGACGGCCACGGCGCCGCAAACAGCGCGACCGCGAGCGCGAGGAGAGGAGCCCGGACGCTGACGCGCATGAACGTTAGGGAAGGCCCGACGGAGCAGTCATCGGCATCAGCGGTCCGTCAGCGGCGAGCGCGGAGATGTAGTCAATCAGACGGTCCCGCGGCAGGTCACGGACGGCGCGCGAGAAGTCGTCCCAGTCGTCGAAATGCGCGGGCTGCGCCCGATCCGACACATCCTGCATCGCGTAGGCGACAACGCCCGGTGCGAGTGACGCCGGCAGGTGGAGGGACGCGAGGAGGTCTGCGACCTGAAGCGCCACATCCGCGCCTCGCGTAGCGAGTTGTCCGGTCGCCGGGCGGCCGGTCCTTTCCTCCCACGGGATCGCCGCAGGCATTTCGAGGCAGAGACAGCCGGTGAGGCTCAGAGCCGCGACGCCCCAATCGTCGAGACTCGCCCGTACCGCAGGCCGCGGGATGCCGAGCCAGAACAGTTCGAGGATCGAGAAGCGCGATACGACCGTCGACGGGTCGTGGGTCAGCGCCCAGGCGAGTGCTTCTCGGCGCCATTCGCTCAACCCGGCGGTGCGCGCGACGCGATCGAGCTCCGCACGGTCCGGCGTCAATGCGGTGGCGCGCGCGCGGCCTCTCGCAATCGCCGCGGCAATCTCGTCCTTCGTCGCGTCGGTCACCGCCGCCGGATTCATCAGTGCGGCGGTCAGCATCAACGTCTGCCGCTCGTTCGTGCTCAAGCGCGGCTCCGGGGGCATCGTGCTCGAGTCAAGTCGACGGACGGCTAACCGTCCCAGCGTGGTTTCGAGTCCGAGCAGAGAACCGCCCACACGCCAACCCTTCGCGCTGAACTGCTCGCGGGGCAGTATCCATGCGTCGGAGTCTCGTGCGCCGGTGGCGCCCGTGAGGGTGGTCAGTGTGTGGCGCCGTGCCACGTCCCCGGCCTGCAATGCCTGCCCGTCCGGGTCGCCGAGATGTGCGGCGTACAGCAGCGAGACCAGCGTTTCGGTCAGCTGCACACGTGGATTTCTCTCACGTCCACGTTGACCGGGCTTACCATCGAGCACCGCGGCGAGCGCGGCGTCAAGCGTCAATCCCCCTTGCCGCTCGCGCACGCGGCGCAGCCGGCGTAGTTCGGCGGCAGGCGGATCCACGGAATACCGCTGCCCTTCCCATTCGATCACCGGCACGGCCCGTCGCGCCGCTCCCAGGCCCGCCATCGCTGCGAGTACGGCCTCTTCGACAGGCGCGGTTGCGTCGAGGTCGAGCGTGCCGAGTCGCGGGGCCAGGTCGGCGCGGATCCACGTAGCCAGCCGGGTATCGTATCCCTCGTTCCGCGTCACCGGCAGCGACGTCAGCGACAGGACGACGGCTTCCACCGTCTCACGCGACAGGATGCCGGCTCGCTGCGCCCGCACGACAATCCCCATCGTCGCCTGAAACTGGAGAATGGACGCCTCGCGCTCGTCGCCTGATTTGATCGCGTCGAGATCGGCCGCGTGTCGTGCCACCCGCACGAGCGCGGGCGCGGACGTCATGCCGATCTGCTCCATGGTCAGCATCAGCGACGGAAACGCCGTGAACCCGCGCAGCGCGGTCACTACGAGCGCGGGATCGGCAGGGGGTGCGCCGCCGAACACGCGTTGCGCGAACAGCAGCGTGTCGAGCTTGTGGCGGCCCGTGTCGTAGGACGTGTCCGCGATGCGCGCAGCCAGCCAGGCGGCGTCGACCGGCAGAGCATCAGCGTCGCCCGGCGCTCCCAGGGATGCCGTTTCGGAGAACGATGTCTCGTCGGAGTCGTGGAAGACGCGCGTCCAGATCTGACGCGTCATGGGACCGCGCGGCTCTCCACGCTCCGTGACGCTGAGCAGGGAAAGCACGAGCGAGGCATCGAGAGGACGTCGCGAGAAGGGACGCATCTCGACGTTCCACTCGATGCGCCCGATTTCGAAGGCGTTGAGAAGCGCCCGCAGCCGCTCGGCTCGCGACGCTGGTGGCAGCGCCATGCCGAGCGCGAAGCGCTGCCGGGCCGGATCGAGATGCGCGACCGTGTCGTACATGAACGCGAGTCGGCCACTATCTTTGAACAGCCGCCGGACGAATGCGGCTGGCCGCGCGGGATCGGCCCCCGTCAGCGTCTGCCATGCAGCCTCGGCGTCCGGTCCGCCTGGCACCAATACCCGTCCCGCATCGACTCTGACGCTTCGTCCGAAGGCCGCGAAGGCGCCCGCATGCTGCCGTAGATGCCGCAGTGT
>JAIVJE010000112.1 GCA_020200195.1 Acidobacteriota bacterium
ACGGCTATATCGAGCTGTACTCCGACTCCGTGGAGGCGCTGAACACGGCGACGGTGATGATGGAGGTCGCGAAGGACGAGAACGGGCGCGCGCTCGACAGCGGGGCTGCGCGGTTTCAGGACCGGAGTGACAGTGCGTCCACACGCCGGGTCGCGGAAAGTGCGGTGCCGATCGCACTCCTCCCGCCCGGCGACTACGTCGCCAGAGCTGTGATCAGTGTGGGCGGCCGCACATCCGGGCAGGTGATCCGGCCGTTCCGCATCGCGCGAAGCGCGGGGACGGTCGCGCGCGATGACTCGTCTGTCAACCCACCGAAGGGAGCTGCGCCGATTCCGTTCGCGTCACGCATCGACGCGTTCGAACGCGGCGCCGTGCTCGCTCCCCCGGTGGTGGGGTTCTTCCTCAACCGGATGAACGTCGGCAGCGGCACCGGCAAGGCCGCGGCACCGGCCGTGGAACACGCGCGCGCCGGGCGGTTCGACGAGGCGGTCGCGGCGTTGAAGTCTGTCGGCAACGACCAGCTTGCCGCCGTGTTTCTGGGAGGCCTGGCTTTGTACGCGAAAGGGGACCTGGAAGCTGCCGCCGTCAAGTTCCGCGAGACGCTGCGCATCGATTCCGAGTTCTTCCCCGCCGCGTTCTATCTGGGCGCCTGTTATGCGGCCGGCGGCCGGGACCGCGATGCGGTCGGAGCCTGGCAGACGTCGCTCGTGACCGAAGGGGACGCCCCATTCGTCTACACGCTGCTCGGAGACGCGCTCTTACGGCTGCGCGATGTCGACGCGGCGATCGACATCCTCACGGAAGCGTCCACGATCTGGCCCGACAATGACGACGTGCGGCTGCGGCTGGGGACCGCGCTCGCCATGGGCGGCAAACCTGCCGACGCGATCAAGCTGCTCGACCCGTACCTGGCAACCCATCCGCAGGATCACGAGCGTCATTTCGTCGCGCTCCGGGCGCTCTACGAGGCGCGGGCAGCCGGAAAATCGATCGGCACGCCGGACGAAGATCGGCAGCGGTTCGACCGGTATGCGGCGGCCTATGCGGCTGCCAACGGCCCCCAGCAGGCGCTTGTCGAGCAATGGAAACGCTTCATGGAGAAGCGGTAGCACGGTCTTTTACCCTGTGCGCGCCGGGACGGTCTAACCCACCAGTTGCGCGGCCTTCTTCAGCCGCCCGGGCAAAGGGGACTGCCACCTTTCACCGGCTCGAAAAGGTGGCTGTCCCCTTTTGAACGGCAGAGGTCCTCACATGCAGACTCTCCGGCGCTTGTCGCCCGTCCTGCTTTCAGCGATTGTTGCGATGTCTCTGGCGATCGACGGGCGCATCGTGGGTGCACAGAAGTCCTCCGGCGCGGTGCCCCCGAACCCGGACGACCGAACCATCGTGCATATCCTCAATCGCATCGGGTTCGGCGCGGCGCCTGGAGATATCGACCGGGTGCGCCGGATCGGTCTGCAGACCTACATCGAGCAGCAGCTCCAGCCCGAGCGCGTTGACGACGGCATGGCGGCGCGCCTGGCCCAGTTCGAGACGCTCGCCAAAAGCAGCAGAGATCTTGCCGAGGAGTACTTCGTCCCGGCGATGATGGAAAGGCGGCAGCAGAAGAGAGAGCAATCGGCGGCGGCCGAGGCGCCGCAACGGGACCTCCGATCCCCGGAACAGTTAGAGGCCATGCGCGTCCAGCGCAAGGTGCTCTCGGAGCTGACACAACAGAAGATTCTGCGCGCGGCCTACAGCAACCGGCAGCTTGAAGAGGTCATGGTCGATTTCTGGTTCAACCATTTCAACGTCTTCGCGGGCAAGGGTCCGACGCGGATGTACCTGACCGAGTACGAGCGCGACGCGATCCGGCCTCACGTGTTCGGCAAGTTCCGCGATCTCCTGCAGGCGACCGCCGAGAGCCCGGCGATGCTGTTCTTCCTCGACAATTGGCAGAGCGTGGCACCGGTGGACGCGCGTCGGCCGCGCAACGCGAACGCCGAAAGCGCCGGTCAACGCCCCGGACCGCAGGCCGGTGGCCGCCGAGTACGCCCGGAGATGATGACCGGAACGGAGCGACCACTGCAGCGCCCGCAGCGCGGCCTCAACGAGAACTACGCCCGCGAACTGATGGAACTGCACACGCTGGGCGTGGACGGCGGCTACACGCAGAAAGACGTCCAGGAAGTTGCGCGCGCATTCACGGGGTGGACGATCGAGGGGCCGCGCCGCGGTGGGGGCTTTCGTTTCGATCCTCGTGTGCACGATCACGGAGACAAGACCGTGCTTGGGCACCACATCAAGGCCGGCGGAGGAAAGGGCGATGGAGAACGGGTACTGGGCATTCTGGCAAATCACCCTGCGACCGCGCGGTTCGTAGCAACCAAACTGGCGCGCCGGTTCATCGCGGATGATCCGCCGGCCAGCGTCGTAACCCGGGCGTCCACTCGTTTTCGCGAAACGGGCGGCGACATTCGCGAGGTCGTCCGAACGATCATCACGTCGCCCGAGTTCTTCGCAAAGCAGACATACCGCGCGAAGGTAAAGACGCCCTTCGAGTTCGTCGCAAGCGCGGTGCGCACGACCGGAATCGAAATCGCCAACGCCGAGCCGATCGCCCAGGCGCTGCGTTCGCTCGGGATGCCGCTGTATCACTGCCAGCCCCCGACGGGGTATGCGGATCGCGCAGATGCCTGGGTCAACACCGGCGCGCTGCTCAACCGGATGAACTTCGCGGTGGCGTTGGCGTCGGGGAACCTGCGTGGGGCCCGCGGCGGAGGGTCGCCGCGACCTGTGGTGCCCTCCGGCGCTCGCGAGATCGTAGTGCAATCGGCGCTCGCCGGAGATCTCTCTCGGTCCACCGTAGCGACAGTCGACAAGGCGACGACGGATGCGCAGGCGCTCGCGCTGCTTCTCGGGTCACCGGAATTTCAGAGAAGGTAGGCTGTCATGATCTCGCGACGGGTGTTCATGAAAAACGGCGGCCTCGCGCTCGTGAGCCTGGGGTTCGCGCCCGAATTCCTCGCGCGCACCGTCGCAGTCGCCGGGTCGCGGCGCAAGGTCCTCATCACCATCTTCCAGCGCGGCGCGGTCGATGGTCTGAACATGATCGTACCGTTCGGCGAGCGCGAGTACTACGCGGCACGACCGAGCATCGCCATTGCGAGGCCTCGAACCGGCGAGGACTCCGCGGCGGTGGATCTGGACGGGTTCTTCGGGCTTCATCCCCGTATGGCGTCGCTGAAACCGCTCTACGACGCCGGTCAGCTTGCCATCGTCCATGCATGCGGTTCGCCGGACGGAACGCGGTCGCATTTCGACGCGCAGGACTACATGGAAACGGCGACGCCCGGGGTCAAGAGCACGCCGGATGGATGGCTGAACCGGTATCTCCATGCGCGAGAGCACCGGGCCTCTACTCCTTTCCGGGCGGTCGCGCTCGCGCCACAGCTTCCGCGATCGCTTCAAGGACTCGAGCCCGCCCTGGCCATCGGGCAGATCGGCCAGTTCGGCATCCGGGCTGGCCAGGCGAGCGCGCACGTGCAATCCTCGTTCGAGTCGGAGTATGCAGCCGCCGCCAACAGCGTGCTCCACCAGACCGGTCGGGAAGCCTTCGCTGCGATCAGGATGCTCGAGAAGGCGGACCCATCCCGGTACTCAGCCGAGAACGGCGCCGAGTATCCGCGAAGCGCATACGGCGAAGCGCTCAAGCAAATCGCACAGCTGATCAAATCTGATGTCGGTCTGGAGATCGCATTCGCCGAGTCCGGCAACTGGGATCATCACGTGAACGAGGGTGCAGCGACCGGGCAGCTTGCGACCCGGCTCGACGATCTGGCGCGCGGCATCTCCGCACTCGTCCGCGATCTCGGCGACCGCATGCAGGACGTCGTCATCCTGACGATGTCGGAGTTTGGACGGGCGGTGGCGGAGAACGGCAATCGAGGGACGGATCATGGGCACGGAAACGCCATGATGATCATCGGCGGCGGCGTCCGAGGAGGAAAAGTGTACGGCCGTTGGCCTGGTCTCTCGCCGGAGCAGCGCTTCGATGCGCGCGATCTGGCGGTCACCACGGACTTCCGGGCGGTGTTTGGCGAGGTCGTGCGAGGCCATCTTGGCCTTGCCGATACCAGCCACGTGTTCCCCGGGTTTCGGGAAGCCGGCAAGCTGGGATTTCTGCTGTAGGCGGTCTACACTCGTCCGCGTGCGACTGACAGACCTTCCGACGCCCAGCGTCCTCATCGAGGACTCACGGGTTACGCGCAACATTGACCGGATGCAGTCGGCCGCGACCGCACACGGCCGCCGCCTCCGGCCCCATGCCAAGACGCACAAGAGTCCCGAGCTCGCCCGCGCGCAGATCCGGCGCGGCGCCGTAGGCATCTGCTGCGCCAAGATCGGGGAAGCCGAAGTGTTCGCGGACGCCGGCATCAGCGACATCCGGCTGCCGTATCCGATCCATCCGGTCAACGCGACTCGCGTGCTGGCGTTGCTCGATCGCACCCACCTTTCGTTCATCGTCGATCACATGGCTGTCGCGCGCGGATGGTCCGAAGCGCTGCAGAAAGCGGCCCGAGAAGCCGACGTCCTCGTGAAGGTCGACGTGGGATTTCATCGATGCGGCATAAACCCCGGCGAGCCTGACGCGGTTGCGTTCGTCACCGGCGTCGCCGCATTACCGGGTTTTCGGTTCCGCGGTCTGCTGAGCCACGCGGGGCATGCGTACGGCGCGGAGTCTGACGCCGAGGCAGAAAAAATCGCGCACGACGAGGCGGGCGTGCTGAGAATGCTGGCGGATCGCGTGCGCCGCGCCGGCGTGCCGGTCGACGAACTGAGCGTGGGCGCAACCCCGACGGCACGATTCAGCGTGCGCGAGGATGGCCTCACCG
>JAIVJE010000398.1 GCA_020200195.1 Acidobacteriota bacterium
GCTCCCACCGTCCGGTCCACTTCTCTTCCAGCCCCTCGAGGGCCGGCTTGCTGGGAACCGAGATGGTGTGAGTCACGTCCGAACCGTCCGGCATAACCGGAGATGGTATCTCACCATCTCACGATCCGCCGAAGCCGCGACGGTCACTGACCTTTGATTCGCTGGATCTCCTCGCGCACCAATCGCTCCGCGACATCAATCACCGTGCTGCGGACCGTCTGGTCGGTCATGCGCGCGATGACGCGGTTCACGATATCGTCCACGGCGGCGTCGGGCAGAGTCGCCGCACGCACGGACGATGGCGCCAGCGCCTGGCCCTGCTCCGCGGCAAGCAATGCGGCGAACGCGTCGGCGAGTGACGGAAGCGGCAGTGCTTGCGGGGCAGCGGGCGCGACCGGAGACGGCGGGGGCACTTCGTGGCGCCGCTCGGGTTCCGCATACCTGACCTGCTGTGGCGGCGGAGGCGCTTCGTGGCGCCGCTCCGGTTCCGCATACCTGACCGGCTGCGGCGGCGGGGGCGCTTCGTGGTGAGGCTCCGGTTCCGCATACCTGACCGGTTGCGCTGGTGGTTGAACCTGCGCCCGTGGCGACTCGCGGACGGGCTCCGGAACGTCGGGCGGTGGCGGCGGAGGCATGGCGCGCGCCGGATCGCCGCTGAGGCCAGGGTCCCAGCTCCCCGGGTCGTTCATCTCTGCGTGCGACGACGGCGGGGGTGCGTACGCCTCCCGCACGACGGGAGGCGCGGGCGCCTGCTCCTCGGGGGTCATCACAGGCGGCGGGGGCGTGCCGGGCTTGAGCGTGGAGAACGCTGCGTCGAGCCGGTCGAAGTAATCCTCGAGCGAATCGCTGGGGGCTTTCGCCGATTCGGCAGCGGACGCCGAACGCATTTGCGCGTCTGCGGGCGGTGCAGGCGGCGGCGCCGGGGGCCACTCCGCGGCGCTTTGACTTCCCCAAACGGTTGCAGGGCGGCGGCCCGCCAGCAGATCCTTGACCCGGTTGATGACCATCTGAGGCTCGAACGGCTTGACCAGGATGCCATCGCAGCCGACCGCGCGCGCGCGATTCTCGTCGATCGGCTCGAACGCGCCTGTCAACAGCAGAACAGGAATGTGTGCGAGCTCGGGATGACCCTTGATGAACGCCGCGACTTCGTAGCCATCTCGTTCGGGCATCCCCACGTCGGCCAGCACGATATCGGGCCGCTCGCTGACCGTGCGATCGATCGCCTGCTTGCCATCGCCGACCGCAAGGACGTCGATGTCTTCATCCGCGAACGTCAGCTCGATTACGCGCTGGATCGTCACGCTGTCGTCGGCGAGGAGCAGTTTATGCGGCACGGATCAGGTCTGCTCCACGCGTGAGCGCACGTTGGCGCCGATGAAATCGATGATCTCCAGCATGGGCGTCCCCGGCAGAAAGATACCTTTGACGCCCATCTCGTGCAGTTTCGGAATGTCCTGGTCCGGGATGATCCCACCGATCACCACCAGCACATCGTCCAGACCCTTCTCACGAAGAAGCTCCATGACGCGGGGACAGATGTGCATATGCGCACCCGAGAGGATCGACAGTCCGATCGCATCAGCGTCCTCCTGGAGCGCAGCCCCCACGATCTGGTCGGGCGTCTGGCGAAGGCCGGTGTAGATGACTTCCATACCGGCATCCCGGAGCGCTCGGGCAATGACCTTCGCGCCGCGATCGTGGCCGTCCAGACCGGGCTTCGCGATGACGACTCTGATCTTGCGCATAAGAAATAGCTCTCAGCTCTCAGCTGTTGGCCAACTGTCTTGAGCTGATGGCTGACGGCTGACAGCCGATGGCTGATGGCTGAAAAGCATCAGATGAGTGGCACCTCTTCGTACTCCCCCCACACGTCCCTGAGCGCATCGCACATCTCACCGGCGGTCGCGTACGCGCGAACGCACTCGATTAGCGGGTACATCGTGTTGTCCGTGCCCCGCGCGGCGTTGCGGAGTGCATCGAGCGTCCGTCGCACGGCATCGTTGTCGCGCGTCTTCCTCAACTGTTCCAGGCGCGCGAGCTGCGTACTGGCCGTCGTGTCGTCGATGTACAGAATGGGATGCCGGGGGTCGTCCTCTCGAACGAAGTCGTTGACCCCGACGATGATCTTGTCGCGCTTCTCGACCGCCTGCTGAAACCGATAGGAGGCTTCCGCGATCTCGCGCTGCGGAAATCCTTCTTCGATCGCCTCCACCATCCCGCCCATGCGGTCGATGACGTCGAAGTACTCCTGTGCGCCGCGCTCCATGTCGAGCGTGAGGCGCTCCAGGAAATACGACCCCCCGAGCGGGTCCACGATGTTCGTAACGCCGCTCTCGTACGCAATGACCTGCTGGGTCCGCAGCGCGAGCGTCGCCGCTTCCGCGGTCGGGAGTGCCAGCGCCTCGTCCAGCGAGTTCGTATGCAGGGAATTCGTGCCGCCGAGCACGGCGGCAAGCGCCTGCAACGCCGTGCGGACGACGTTGTTGTAGGGCTGCTGCGCCGTCAGGGAAACTCCGGCCGTCTGCGTGTGGAACCGCAGCTTCCACGACCGCTCCTCCCGCGCGCCGAAGCGATCGCGCATCACCTCAGCCCACAGCTTTCGCGCCGCGCGGAACTTCGCGATCTCTTCGAAGAAGTCGCTGTGCGAGTTGAAGAAGAACGACATGCGTGGCGCGAAGTCGTCGACGTCGAGCCCTGCGTCGATGCCGTACTGTATGTACTCGATTCCGTCACGAAGCGTGAACGCCAGCTCCTGCAGCGACGTCGAACCCGCTTCGCGGATGTGATATCCGCTGACCGAAACGGTGTTCCAGCGCGGAACCTCTTTCGAGCAGAAGGCGAAGATGTCGGTAATGAGCCGCATCGACTCGCGCGGCGGGTAGATGTACTCCTTCTGCGCGATGAATTCCTTGAGGATGTCGTTCTGAATCGTGCCGGACAGTGTCGACCAGTCCGCACCCTGCTTCTCCGCCACCACGAGGTACATCGCGAAGATGATCGACGCCGGCGAATTGATCGTCATCGACGTCGTGATGTCACCGAGTGCGATGCCGTCGAACAACCGCTCCATATCGGCCAGCGACACGATGCTGACGCCACACTTGCCGACCTCGCCGAGCGACAGCTCGTGGTCCGGATCGCGTCCCATGAGCGTCGGCAAGTCGAACGCCACGCTGAGCCCGGTGCCCCCGGCGCTCAACAGCGTTTTGTAGCGTTCGTTCGTTTCTTCAGGCGTACCAAACCCAGCGAACTGCCGCATCGTCCAGAGCTTGCCGCGGTAGCCGCTCGGATGAATACCTCGCGTGTAAGGAAACTCTCCGGGGTTGTTGAAATCGCGACGGTAATCGAGGTCCACGACGTCGTCAGCGGTGTAGAGGCGTTCGATCGGGCGGCCTGAAATCGTCGTGAAAGGGACGTCCCGCTCCGGAGCCTTTTGCAGGGTGGGCTCGAGGACTTCGCGCTCCCAACGCTGCTTCGCCGTCTCCGTCGCGGATTTCATGCGTCATCATTATAGCCCGTGGCAGATGGGCGAAGCGCCGATCGGCGCATTGCGTCGAGGTTGGCGTGATCGCAGGCGACGAAACGCTCGCACGAACTGGCGGGGGACGAGAGCCGATGGAAAAGAGAATGAGAGGGCAGAGCGGGGACGCCGCTCAGCCCTCTCGAAGACCGACTACTGCATCGTGGCGCAGAGGACGTAGACCTTGATCTGCCCCGTGATGTTCCCGCCGGTGTTATTGCGGTACGACACCTTCCAGCCGGTCGAGCCGTTGTCGAACGGCCCCGAACCGGTGACGGTGAGCTGCTGCGCGTTGCCGAGGAACTCGTGTCCGCCGCCGATCGGCTTGCGACCGGGTGTGCAGGCCGCCGTCAGCGAGCCTCCGGTAGAAAAGTTGACCGCCACCGACGGATTATCCGATACGAGCTTCTCGTAGTTGCTGACGCCGGACGCGCCGGGCAGACCCGGGGCGCCCGCGGGGCCGGCAGGCCCTGTGGCGCCGGCGGCGCCGGTGGGCCCTGCCTCGCCAGCCGGTCCTGCAGGACCAGCGGGGCCCGTGGCGCCGGTCGCGCCGGTGGGCCCTGCGGGTCCAACGGCTCCAGTTGGACCGGTCGCGCCGGTCAATCCCTGATCACCTTGCAGACCTTGCGGACCTTGGGGACCGGTTGCTCCGGTCGCGCCTTGCGGTCCGACGGGACCCGTTTCACCCTGCGGTCCCGAAGGTCCGGCAGGGCCGACTTCGCCCTGGGGCCCGGCCGGCCCGGTAACCTCCTTGGCCGCCTGGGTGGTCACGTAGAACACACCGCGCTGCCCCTGACCATTGCCACGGGCGACGGTGAACAGATATGTGCCGTCGGGAACTGTCGACGGGAAGTAGACCACGAGCTCTGCATCCGTCGCGCTGAGCACGGTCAGCGGGAACGTCTCGCAAAACACCGCGGGCGCGGTCTTCCCGAAGTTCAGCCCTTTCAAGGTCACGTGCTCGTCGGTCCGATTCACAGTCGCACTGAGGACCAGCGGCGTGCTCGTCTGATCGTTGTCAGGTCCCGCATGGGCGACAGTCCCGGCGCCCACCACGAACGCCGCGGAAAGCAGGAGTCGATTCAGGGTCACCATAAGGCCTCCACCTTTGACGCCTGACGGAGCAATCGGAAGGCCAGCCGGGCCATAAAGGGCCTTTCTGGCAGGTAAGTGGGATGATATCAGTGACTTAGCGGCTTCGATCTGGCGGGTGCCGACCTTAATTTTGGACGACACTATGAGACAAATTAGGACAGGATAAGACGCAATAGTGGGAGGGCGAAGTCGTGGCAAAAGGCGCAGGCCGGCCCGCAATCATGGTCCTCCGGGTCCATTCGCCGGCTCGCCTTTCAACGTCTGTCGCGTCACCGCCGAGTAAAGACCATATAGGGGGTTGAGATAGTACCGGGCGGCATTCGTCCCCGGGCTGTCGCTCCCGATGATCAGGACCGCGCCGGCATCCTTGAGCGCACGGAACGCGTATGCACCGGCCGAGCGACGCGCGCCGATCCTTTCCTCCATCCACCGCATGTCATCGGAGACGTGATACGGATTAATCTCGGCGACCAGGTTGAGTCTGCCGAACCGCGCGACGTCATCCGGATGGACGACCTGCGCATGAATGACGCGCCAGCGATGATCGCGCGCGACCAGTCCGTGCTTCGTGAGCAGCTTGT
Source organism: Acidobacteriota bacterium (assembly GCA_020200195.1). Taxonomy (GTDB): domain Bacteria; phylum Acidobacteriota; class Vicinamibacteria; order Vicinamibacterales; family 2-12-FULL-66-21; genus JAIVJE01. The sequence continues at coordinate 5,200 of JAIVJE010000398.1, forward strand.
CGTAGAGGTCGAGAATTATTCGATTGCCCTGATCGCCGATGGCATGGACGTGAGGTGTCAGCCCGCTCTTGATTCCCTCCTCCAGGAGCTTTTCGAGGTTGCCGGGCGGAGTATCCGTGTAGTGGTCGCGGGAGGTCATCGCCATGGCGGCCCCCTCGCGCCCTTCCGGCTTCATGATGTCTCGCAGCAACCCTCGGTTCGATCGGTCATGATCGTAGGGTTCGAAGAACAACGCACCGCTGCTGCCCATGATGCCGTCGACCCAGGCCTTGTAGCCGATGAAGCGGAGCCACTCATCTCCGAATCCCTGCGAAATCCCGAGTGCCGTCATATGTGCTGCCTTGTCGAGTGTCGGCCGCACCATGATGCGCGCCGTGAGCTCGCCGCGGCGTCGCAGCTCTTGGTACGCACGGAGCTGTTCAGGCGACGTCAGGTCCTGCATGGTCGTGACGCCCCCTTCGCGCGCTTCCTCGAGCACTGCGCGTACCTGCGCGAGACGCTGCTCGAACGGCACTGGAGGAATCACCTTACGTACCAACTCCGCGGCCGCGCCCCTGAGGACCCCCGTTGGACGTCCCGAGGTGTCTCTGAGGATCTCGCCGTCCGGCGGATCGGGCGTCGTGGCGCTGATGTTCGCCAGCCGCAGCGCCAGACTGTTTGCGAGAAAGAGGCTCCGGTCGAAACGGTTGACGAAGACCGGATGATCCGGTGTCACGGCGTCAATGAGATCCCGGGTCGGCATGAACGGTCCTGCGGCTGCTGATCCTGGCGCGCCGGCCGTCGCCGGGGAGCCAGCCGAGCCGGCTGTCCATTTCTCATAGGCGCCCCACTCGCCTCGCGTGATCCAACTCCCCTTCGGCAGGCGCCCGGCCGCGTCGCGCAGCCGGGCAGTGAACGAGCCAGGCTCGTGCACGTCAAGGAGGTTGACGCCCACCAGCAGCGCGCCGGTGCTGTCGATGTGCACATGCGCATCATTGAAGCCGGGGAGGGCGAACGCACCACGCAGATCGATCACGCGCGTCGCCGCCGCCGTCATCGTGCGCAGATCAGCGGTGGTGCCGACCGCCGCGATCCGCGCGCCGCGGATCGCGACCGCTTCCACCCATGGCCTGGCCGGATCGAGCGTGTAGATACGCCCGTTGAACAGCACGAGATCGGCGGCCGCGCGACCGCTCTGTCGCGCCTCGACGAACGCCAGCGCGCCGGCGAGCGCCGCGCACACCGCCATGAGACGGACGGATCGTTTGTTCACGCCGACCTCCTTGACGACGGCCCCATCGCGCCTTGACTTGGCGCATTCTGCCACGGTACCGTGATCCGCTTGCGTTTCGCGGCGTACTCCCCTGCGGGAGCACCGCCTTCACGGGGAGTCACATGGAAGCAGGCAGCATTTTCAACGCGATGCTCCAGGAGTTCGATGGAGCGGCGCGGCTGCTCGGGCTCGATCCCGGCATCTGGAAGATCCTCACCCACCCGAAACGGCAGATCACCGTGTCGTGCCCGATCCAGATGGACAACGGCGAGATCGAAGTGTTCACCGGCTATCGCGTGCAATACAACATCACGCTCGGTCCCGCGAAGGGCGGCATCCGCTATCACCCGGACGTTACGCTCGACGAAATCACCGCGCTGGCGGCCTGGATGACATGGAAGTGCGCCGTGGCCCACGTACCGTTCGGCGGCGGCAAGGGGGGCGTCGTTTGCGATCCGACGCGGATGTCCCGCCGCGAGCTCGAAGCGCTCACGCGGCGCTACGTGGCTGAAATCATCGACGCGATCGGACCGGAGAAAGACGTCCCGGCGCCGGACGTCAACACCAACGATCAGATCATGGCGTGGGTGATGGACACCTACAGCATGCACGTCGGGCACACCTCGACCGCCGTGGTCACCGGGAAACCGATCGAGATGGGGGGCTCGCTCGGGCGCCGCGAAGCGACCGGCCGAGGCGTCATGATCGTCACCCGGGAGGCCGCGAAGCATCTCGGCGTCGACATCCGGGGGGCAACCGTCGCGGTCCAAGGCTTTGGGAACGTCGGATCGGTCTCCGCCGACCTGCTCTCGAAACTCGGCGCGAAGATCGTCGCGATCACGGACTGGAAGGGAGGGGTCTACAACCCCGCGGGACTCGACGTCACAAAGATGCTCGACTACGCAAAACAGCACAGGACGATCGACGGTTTCCCGGACGGCGAGCCGCTCGAGAATTCGGAGCTGTTCAAACTCGACGTCAACGTGCTCGTCCCGGCGGCGCTCGAGAACCAGATCACCATGGAGAACGCGCCGGATATCAAAGCCAAAATCGTCGCAGAGGGCGCGAACGGGCCAACCACGCCGGACGCGCACCGGCATCTCCACGAGCGCGGCGTGTTCGTGATCCCCGATATCCTCGCTAACGCCGGGGGGGTCACCACGTCGTATTTCGAGTGGGTGCAGGATCGTCACGGATACTTCTGGGAAGAAGAGGAGGTGAACAAGCGCCTCGAGTCGAAGATGGTCGAGGCGTTCGAAGACGTGCTCGAGACCTCGAAGAAATACAAGACCGACATGCGCACCGGCGCCTACATCGTCGCCATCAATCGCGTCGCCACCGTGACCCGGATGCGAGGAATGTACGCGTGAGCAAAGGAGATAGGAGTCGCTCCTAGCTCCTTTTTAGACCAGCCCCTGATCGAGCATCGCATCGGCCACCTTCGTGAAGCCGGCGATGTTCGCGCCGTGGACGTAGTTGCCAGGGACGCCGTACGCATCGGCGGTTTCACGGCAGGCGGTGTGGATCGCCTTCATGATGCCGTGCAACCGCTGGTCCACTTCGGCGCGCGTCCACGTCATGCGCGCACTGTTCTGCGCCATCTCCAGGCCTGACGTCGCGACCCCGCCGGCGTTCGCCGCCTTGCCCGGCGCATACAGGACCTTGGCGTCGAGAAACACCCGGACGGCGTCGAGCGTGGACGGCATGTTTGCGCCCTCGGCAATCGCCACGACGCCGTTGTCGACGAGGTGGGTCGCGTCCACTTCGTCGATCTCGTTCTGTGTGGCGCTCGGAAACGCACAGAACGCATCGTGAGCCCAGAGTGGGTTGGCGCGGGCGGAGCCGTGCGCCAGCGGCGTGTAGACGACCCCCGGAAATCGATCGGCGTACTCGCGAATCCGTCCGCGTCTCACGTTCTTCAACTCTATGAGAAACGCCAGCTTCTCCCGATCAAAGCCGGCCTCGTCATAGACCAATCCCTCTGAGTCCGAGGCCGTCACCGCTCGCGCCCCGAGATCGATCAGCTTCTCAATGGTGTATTGCGCGACGTTGCCGCTCCCTGACACGAGACACACCTTGCCTTGCAGCGTCTCGTTCCGCGTGGCCAGCATCTCCGCGGCGAAGTACACCGCACCGTAACCGGTCGCCTCCGGCCTGATGAGCGAGCCGCCCCACCCGAGTCCTTTCCCGGTGAGCACGCCGGTAAACTCATTGCGCAAGCGTTTGTACTGGCCGAACAGATATCCGATTTCCCGGCCACCCACGCCGATATGTGCACGTCGCCGCGATCGTCCTGCCAAGGGACGCGGAACATCACCACTCGCTCCGGCTCGACCATGCGCTCGAGGATCCGCGCTCTGCGGTAGTCCGGCCTGCGCGACATGACCAGGTCGAGGCTGTCGAGCACTTCGTCGACCGCCTGATGAAACTCGGGCTCGGCGGGGTTCTTCGCGCGGACCTGGTGAAGGACCTCAGCGACGTATTGCGACCGGTGAGCGTCGCGAACCGAATGGCGGACGAGCATCGTGCCTCCTTGCGAACAGACCGCATATGCGACGGAAAGCCGACGGACACGACAAAGGACGACTGACGGGGCTCGAAATATATCAGGAAAAGGGACACGTGGAAAGAGTGGAGAAGCACGTCATAGGGTGCCGAGTCCCGTGGCGATCTCCATGTGCACCTCGCCGGCGATTTGCGTCGCTGTGCGGTTCGCGCGCCTGCACCTATTGGCGTTGAGTGGACCGAAGGCGGCGCAAAGAATGTCACCTTCGATCCGGCGAGATCTGGTCCGAGGCGGCAAGCGGCCGGGAGCGCACCGATTGCCGCCGAATTGCACAAGCTGAATCGCGGCGGGCGCGGTGCGGAATTCCCTCGACCAGCCTGGGCCGAGTCCCGGACACCGGGAATGGCAGATTCAGCGAGACCTAAAGCCGTCTCCTAAACATCGAGACCGGCCTTCACCAGGCATCCTCCCCAGTCCAGGTAAGTGACGGTCGATCAGAAGCGCGCCGACCAATTGAACGCAGCTCTACCGTCGCGTTACACTGCCACGCTGGCTTCGCGTCACGGAGTTCGACGTCGGGATGGTTCGTTGCTGGTTGGAGGGCGAAGAATGAAGGTGTGGGTTCGGATGTCGGCAGCCTCATCCACGTTTATCGGACCGTTGGAGCTCGAAGAAGTCCGCGACCGGGTTCAGTCGGGCGAGCTGCCCTCACACGTCGAAGTTTTGGAAGCAACTGGTCAGTCGCTCGGAACCCTTAAGCGGAGTCGCACTTCGAGGTCGTTGGCCCCTACACGCTGGCTGTCCGCTTCGACGACGGCACGGAGCAGCGGATTGATTTTCGGCCAGTGTTGGAAGGCCAACTGTTTGGCCCCCTTCAAGACCTCAACATCTTCAATGCCGTCATGCTCGATCGCGAAGTGGGAACGTTGGTGTGGCCGAACGGTGCCGACTTCGATCCCGCGACGCTGCATGATTGGCCGCACCTTCGGGAGGATCTCGTGAAGATGGCTCAGGCTGGGCAGCGCGGGCGCGGGCGCGCGCGCGCCGCAGCGCGGGCTAGCGCGCGATGGAACCGACGGCGCCGTTACTGCCGCAGGCGCGCCGCGGTTCATCGCGAGGCCGTTGATATGGCTGTCACTTGTCAAGTAAGCAACGCGTTCCCGTCCTCACCATCGTGATCTCTGTCTCCGTTTCTCAGTCCTCGTTCATCGATCGTTCCGGCGGCACGATGTTCTAGCGACGG
>JAIVJE010000399.1 GCA_020200195.1 Acidobacteriota bacterium
ATGACCGCCGTCGCTGGCGACATTTACGATTTCGTCCAGATCGGGCCGTCCTGCCTCGGCATCCTCGTGGCGGACGTTTCAGGGCACGGCATCCCAGCCGCGCTCGTCGCCTCGATGGTGAAAGTCGCCTTCTCCGCGCAGGTGGAGCATGCGGACGATCCAGCAAAAGTCCTCACGTCGATGAATCAGATCCTCTGTCGCCATCTCGAGCACGCATATGTGACGGCGGTTTACGCAGTTGTGAACATGGACCGGCAGACAATCACCATCGCCACTGCGGGGCATCCGCCGGCCCTGCTTCGCAGACACGGCGAGACGTCGCTCGTCGATCACGATCATGGAGTGATGCTCGGCGTCTTTCCCGATGCGCAGTACACAAACACTGAAGTCGCGCCCTTCGCCCCCGGCGATCGGCTCCTGCTCTATTCGGATGGCGTCCTGGAGGCACGCGACCGCGCGGGCCAGTTCTTCGACGGCGACCGCCTGGCACGCTGGCTGTCCGACATCGAACTCACGTCGGCGGAACAGTTTGCCGAGGTTGCGTTGCGCGAGTTGACCCACTGGACCGGCGGTGGATTCGACGATGACGTCACGTTCGTGATCGCCGAGCGCGCACGGTAGCGTGCCGAGCGTGGTTCCGAACGTAAATGGGGCGCTTGACGAATCCCCCGCCGCAGTGGCAAAGTTCTCCTGGCGCTGGCCTGGCGCCTCACCTCGACATGGCCTCCCCCCGCGGGGCTGCGATCGAGGCAAAGGGGTCCACACCCCGGGCCTTCTCAACGTGGTTCTTCACGGTCGCGCGACCATCAGGCGGGGGCTGGGGATCGTGTGGCCAGAGAAGGACCGTCATGACCCGCGCTCGCGCTCTCAAACAAGTCATTCCTGCCCGTGCCGCCAAGACCGGTGAACTCTATACCACCGCGCGACGGCACGTCCTGAACGATCTCCACCCGCAGACGCAAACCGTTGTGCGTTTTCACTCGATGTCCACTCCGGCCCCGGTCAAAGCGAGGACCGCGGCACCGCCGGCGAGCTCGAAGGGCGGCGTGTCCTACGCGAAGTCGCGCGAAAAGACCGGGTACGGCCTCGATCACTGGTTCGAGGTGCTCGATCGTTTCGGCGGCGTCGAGAAGGGCCACACCGCGGCCGCGCGACACCTGTACGAAGCCCACTTGGTCCCCGGCTGGTACGCGCAAGGCATCACGGTGGCGTACGAACGCGCACGCGGTGTGCGCGCGCTCAATCAGCGCTGCGACGGCGAGTATGAAGTGTCGGTCTCGAAGGTCATGAACGCCCGGACCCCGGACGTGGTCAAGGCGCTGACCGAGCCGCGCCTGCGCCGGCGCTGGGTGAAAGACATCGACGTGGGGATGGTGAAGGCGCTGTCGGCGGCCTTGGACAGTTCAGCGTCCAAGGGCGCCGTGGTGCGCCCGGATGGTCAGGCGCGCTTTCGCTACAAGTGGGGCGACACCACCGTGCAGCTCTACCTGTTGCCGAAGCCGGGTGACAAGGTATCGGTAGTCGCGACGAACAGCAAGCTGTCCGACGGGGCGATGGTGGAGGAGCGGCGCGGAGTGTGGCGAGCGGCACTCCAAGCCCTGGCGCAGGTGTTCTCGCGGTCGTAAACCGAATACAAACTCGTCGGCTGCGGATTCGTCCGCAGCCGACGTCTCCTATTCCAGCTGCTCACTCTGTGATGTCCCGGATCACGCGGCACGGGTTGCCTGCCGCGAACATCCTGTCCGGGACGTCACGTGTGACCACGCTGCCGGCGCCAATGACCGCTCCAGACCCGATCCGGACGCCCGGCAGAATGATGGCGCCACCGCCAACCCAGACGTCCGAACCGATCTCCACGGGTTTACCGAACTCCTGTTCGCGACGCATCTTCGCGTTCAGGGGATGCATCGGTGTGTAGATCTGCACCGCGGGACCGAAGAGCGTGAAGCTGCCGATGCGAACCGGACACACGTCGAGGACGACGCAGTTGAAATTGAAGAACACGCGCTCCCCGAGTTCGATGTTCGAACCGTAATCGCAGAAAAACGGCGGTTGCAGCCAGACGGTGTCGCCGCCGCGGCCGAATACCTCGCGCAGGATTCGCCGGCGCTCCTCGTGCTGTCCCTCGCGCGTGGCGTTCAGCGCTTGACACAGGTCGCGTGCACGCTCGCGAGCCCCGACCAGTTCCGGATCGAACGGATCGTACATCTCTCCCGCAAGCATCTTTTGTTGTTCACTGGCCACGGTGTCACTCCGCGTCGCTGAAGGGAGGGTCCGCCTCGCCCAGCTCAATCCTATCCGTGGCCTGCAGGATGCGAAGCAGTTTCACTGGGCCGCGAGCGGCAACCGGAATGCGGCCATCTCCTCGCCGTTGCGAACCAACAGGACGTCGCCGACCAATGCCGGGTGGTTCCAGGTCTTGCCCTCGATCGCCGGCACCCGCGCCGCGACCTCCGTGAACTGGTCGGGGGTCGCCTTGACCAACGCCAGCTCACCCTCCTCCGACAACACCAACAGCAGGTCCTGATCCGGCAACAGGACGAGCTGGCCGTGGCCGTAGCGTCCGCCCTTCCACTTGCGCTTGCCGTCCGCGAGGTCGATGCAGGCGAGGATGCTGCCGTCGAAGCCGAAGGCATGGCCCTTATGGACGACGTAGTCGTTGAAGTACGGCTTCAGGCCGTTCGACGTCCAGCGCTCTTCGACTTTCCACCCGCCGGATCCGTGCGCGACCGCGAGGCGGCGCGTGCCTTGTCCGCCCATGGCGTCTCCAGTAGTGATCAAGATGTCGCCGTCCGCCATCACGGCCGGCTGCACGATCGGGGCGCCCGGCCACGCGTGCTTCCACAGTACCGTGCCATCGGCCGGCGCGACGCTGGTCACACCCGCTCCGCCTATCAGCAGAATCTGCGCGGTGCCGCCGATGGTGGCAATATGCGGCGAGCTATAGCTCCCGCCCTCGGACTTGACGAACCAGCGCTTATCGCCGGTGGTGCGGTCGTAGGCAACGAGCGCGCCGGAGGCGGCGACGACGACGAGGTCGCCCACGACGAGCGGTGAACCCGAGATACCCCAGCCGGGGACCGTCACGCCGGTATCGGCCACCGCGTCGCGCTTCCACACAACCGCACCGTTGCCAGCGTCGAGCGCGTTCAGAATCCCGGTCGCACCGAGCGTATAGACACGACCGTCGCTGAGGGTCGGCGTGGCGCGAGGACCGGCGCCGCCATTCGACTCGTAGAACCGGGCCGCGTCCTTGTGCAGCCATACCGGCTTGCCGGTGCTCACGCGGTAGCACGCCACGACTTCATCGTCGCCGCGCTGCTCTTGCGTGTACAGGAAATCACCGGCGACCGCGAACGACGACCAGCCGGGTCCAATCGGCTGGCGCCAGAGCGCGACGGGGGGTGACTTCGCCCAGTCAGTCTCGATCCGTACGCCGCGAAGGATGCTGTCGCGTCCGGGCCCGCGAAAGCCGGGCCATCGCACGTTCATCTTCGCGGCTGCCGGAGTGGATGGCGGCGGCGACGCGAGTCTTTCTTCAAGAGTGTTCGGCGCTGCGGGCGCGGAGGACGAGGCCGCAGGCAGTTCGGCGGTCCTCGCCGGAATCTGTTCCGCAGTCGCCAGCAGCCGTTCCTCGGCCGTCGGCACCCAGCGCCACGTGAGCTGCGAGATACCCTCGCCGGTGACGCCTTCGGTCCGGAGAAGCGTGAATGCTCCGCATGCGAGCAGTGTGGTAGCGACCAGCGCCGCGCGGCGGGGTCCAGGCGCGAGATTGCGGCTGGCGAACGCCCACACGACGAGAGCGAGGCCCATCCCCGGGATGGCGAGGTACATGGGCAGCATCATCCCCATCATCCCGCCCCGGATCGACGCGTGGACGATGAAGCGTGTCGCGATCACCGCGACGATCATCAGCGCGACGGCGCCCAGGCGCTCGGACCAGGGGGCCCGGCTGAAGAACAGCCACCACACGACGATCATCAGGCCGAGCACGACCGCGCCCAACACCGCCAACATGCTGGCGTCCGGGGCGACGAGTGGCAGGATTAATCTGACCAGCACCAGCAGCACCGCGGCGGTGATGCCGGGCCACAGCCTGAGCGGTTTTCGAGAAGTCGATTCGTTGCTTGTTGCGATGGACATAAAAAGCCTGCTAGCCGAAGTTCGCGCGAGTGTCAGGTGAGCGGAGGCTGGATCTACTCCGTGCGGAGGGCCTGCAGGACGTCCACACGCGACGCACGCGCGGCTGGCATCAGCGACGCCAACACCGCGGCGACGATCAGCACGCCGGCCGCGCTCAGCACGGGCATCGCCCCCGGGATCTCCATGGCCGCGAAGAATCTCGCCGTGATGCGCACGAGCGCATAGCCGCCCGCCGCGCCGGCCCCCACCCCGATCGCGGCAATCAGCACGCCCTCCGAGAGGACGCTGGTCAGCAGGTGCCGCGGCGCGCACCCGATCGCCAGCCGCACGCCGAATTCACGCGTGCGAGCGCTCACCGAGAACGCCAGCACACCGGCGACGCCGACGACGGCGATCAGCAGCGCGATGCCGGCGAATCCTGAGAACACGAAGGCGTTCAGCCGCTCGGGCGACAGCACTTCCGCGCGCACGTCCTCGAGCGTGGCGGCGCGCTCGACGGGCTGGTCCGCCGAAATCTCGCGGATGACGCGCGTCACCGCCGGCACGAGCGCGTACGGATCGCCTGCCGCCCGGACGAACAGACGGCCCCCGATGCCCAACTGAGGAACCGGCAGGTAGACCGTCATGGCGGGTCGCTGCACGACGTTCTCGTCATCCACGTCAGCGACAACGCCGATGATGCGGGTCGGTACCGGTTGCGCGGATTCTCCTCGCCATCCGCGGGCTTATCACCCTCGACGGTGAACTGGATACGGAGGCCCTGGCCGCCGGCATCCCGCCAGGGCACGAAGCTCCCCACGGCGACCCCCTCGACGCCGGGCAGCACGCCGATTCGTCGCGTGGCTTCCTGATAGAAGTCGATGACTTTCGCGTCCCCCAGCCCGACGCCCGTCGCGGACGTGGGGATGTCGAATGCCACCACCTGCCGCGTGTCGTAGCCGGTGTTCGCCGTCTGGAGGGCGACGAGCGTAGCGAGGAGCATGCCCGCGCCGGCGAGCAGCACGAACGAGAACGCAATCTGGGTCGTCGCGAAGATCCGCAGGCGGCGGTTGGTGCCTGGCGTGATCCGCACGCTGCCGCTCGTCAGGCCGAGGCCGGTAGGGGCGTGCGGAGACGGCAGGCGCGGAACGTACGCGAGCAGCACCGCCGCGGCCATCGCCAGGCCGGCGCCGACCCAGAGCACGCTGGGATCGACGGTGACCTCGAGCGCGCGGACAGAGAAGCGGGCGGCATAACGCGCGACCATGGCGACGAACGGCCGCGCCAGGAAGACCCCGAGGACGGCACCGGCGCCGCACAGCACCAGACTTTCGGCCAGCAGCGTGCGGCGGAGCGCGCCGTGGCCCGCGCCAAGCGCGGCCCGCACCGCCAGTTCGCCTTCGCGGCGCACCGAGCGCGCCAGGATCAGGTTCGCGACATTCGAGCATGCAATGACGAACACGACCGCTGCCGCGGCGAGCAGCATCAGCAGGATCGTCCGCGCGGGTGACGCGATCTGCTCGCGGAGCTTCTTGACGCTCAGCTGGACATTGCCGTTCGCCGAGTACGCCTCGGGGTGCTCGCGCACGATCGCGGCGTGCACCGCGGTCAGCTCGGCGCGTGCCGCTTCGAGAGATGCCCCCGGCGCCAGGCGGCCGAAAAGCTCTGTCATCCGGTGGCTTCGGTTGGTGACCATCGTCGCGCCGAGGTGATGCGGGCTGGTCACCACGTTCGCGATGATCTCGGTGTCGGCCGGATAGGGAACCGAAGGCTCGAGGACGCCGACCACGGTGGCGGTGCGTGGACCGAGGCGGATCGCCTTGCCGATCACCGTCGCGTCGCTGTTCAGCGAGGTGGTCCAGAATCTGTACGTGAGAACCGCCGCGCCCGCCGCCTTCGGACCATCGTCTTGTGGGTTGAGCAGCCGGCCGAGCACGGGACGCAGGCCCATCACCTCGAAGAACGAGCCGCCGACAACGCCCGCTTTCACCACGCGCGGCTCATCGCTGAGACCAATCATCGTGAAGTCGACCGTGGAGAAGTCACCGAAGGCGCTGATGGTGGTGATGCGTGACCTGAAGTCGTTGATTTCGGGCACCGAGAAAGTCGTGTTTTCGGCGCCGAGGCCCGGCGCGCTCTGACGGATGTAGATCAGGCGATCCTCGTCGCGATTGACCAGAGGGCGCAGCAGCACGCCACGGACGACGCTGAAGATCGCGGCGTTGGCGCCGATGCCGAGCGCGAGCGTCACCACGACGGTCGCGGCCAGGCCCTTGGCACGCAGGAGGGAGCGCAGCGCGAATCGCATCTCCCGGCCGAGAGCCGCGGCCGCGTCGAGCCAGCGGCTGAACCAGATGCGCCGCATCGAGTCGCGGATCGCCGGGACGTATCCGAATTCCCTCAGCGCGGCCAGGCGAGCGGCTTCGGGGTCCTCGCCGCGATCGATGCGTTCCCTGACGCTGAGCGCCAGGTGGCCGCGGATTTCCTCGTCGAGGTCGCGCTCGTCAGGCCGCATGCGCTATTCCTTTGCCGGGGCCGGGTTCATGATGCGGCCAATCGCGCTCACCATCTGCGACCAGCGGTCCTGCTCGCGCAACAGCTGCGCCTTTCCCGCAGCGGTGAGCCGGTAGTACTTCGCCCGCTGGTTGGCCTCGCTCACGTCCCACTCCGACTTCAGCCATCCACGCTTCTCCAGGCGGTGCAGGGCCGGATAGAGCGAGCCCGTTTCAACCTTGAGCAGGTCGTCTGACTGCGCACGGATGGCCTGACCAATGCCGTGGCCGTGCTGAGGTCCCCACTGGAGGATCCGAAGCACGAGCATATCGAGAGTGCCCTGGAGGAGCTCCAGGCGCTGATCGTCGGGAGTTTTGCTCATGGTTGTAGACCGTCTACGGTGGTAGACGTAGGACGTCTACGACTTGTTCCGGGGAGCGAGTGCCAGGCATCGACTGCGGAAAGTATGTGATCTCAGTCGCACTTTTGTGACCGACCCGTCAGCGTCACGTGGCTGGAAGGGAATGTATCCAAGGCCTTCGAATTGCACTCGCGGGCGGGAATGCTGCCCGCGAATCGCACGGAGAGCACAACGGGATGAACGTCTCTCAGTGCGGCCGGATGATAGACCGTCGCTACGCCGTCCCTGCCGGGCGCCGGCGGAAAGCTCGGGAAATC
>JAIVJE010000113.1 GCA_020200195.1 Acidobacteriota bacterium
GTCCTGGAAGACGAAGGCACGACGCTGGTGACCGACGCGCGACTGGACCGGAACTCCCTCGTCAGTGGACTGCTCTATGACTCAGCGCTCTGAACAAGGAACATCCCGAGCACCCGCTCGAGATCAGGGTCGGTGTGAATTCCGGTCCGGTGACGGCCGGCGATGTCGGATCACCAAGACGGCGCGAGTACACGGTGCTTGGGGATACGGTGAACACCTGCGCACGGCTGCAGTCGTCTGTGTGCAAGCCGGGTCAGATTGTCGTGTCGCGCGCAACTTATGAGCGCGTCCGCGACGTCGTGGAGGCGTCACCGCTCGGGTCCTTCAAGGTCAAAGGCCGCCAGAAGCCCGTCGAAGTCTTCGCGGTCTGACATGAATCACTACGTCGCGTTCATGCGTGCGATCAACGTGGCCGGCCACGCCAGCGTGAGAATCAGCGACGTCCGGGACGCATTCGCTGCGGCTGGTCGCCGAACGGTCCGAACCTACATCCAGAGCGGCAACGTGATCTTCGAATCTCCCGCCCGGGAGGCGGCAGCCATTCTCCGAAGGGCTCAGCGGACGCTCCGCCACAGGCTCGACAATGAGCCAGAGATCGTGTGGCGAAGCCTGCGCGACATCGAGGCGTTGGTCAGGCGGGCGCCGTTCAGGAATGTCGAAGCCGGCCCGGCCGTCAAGCTATACGTCACGTTCCTGTCCCGGATGCCTCGGAGCATGCCGAAGTTCCCGTTGGTCTCGCTGACGGAGCGCCTGGAGGCCATTGCGATGCACGGGCGAGAGGTGTTCGTGGTGAGCCGTCCGAAGAATAATGGGTCCTTCGGCTTTCCGAACAATTTCATCGAGAAAGAGCTTGGGATCTCGGCCACCACGCGAAACTGGTCGACCCTGGCGAAGATCGCCGAGTTCGCGCAAACTGAAGCCAACGCCGCCCGCTGAGCGGCAGGAATCGAGGCGCTCCGCATGCCATTCAAGAGCCAGGCACAGCGCAGGAAGTTCGCGGCACTTCTGGTCGAGGGCAAAATCTCGGATCAGACATTCGAAGAGTGGAATCGGGAGACCGGAAGCGCGAAGCTGCCCGAACGCGTCAAGCCCAAAGCCAAGTCGACGTCCAAGCCGAAAGCCGGGTCCAGGCGGAAGGCGAAATGAAACGACTTCTTCTATGGTCCTCCGCGCTGCTGTGGCTTGTGCCCACTGCCTGTGGCGGCCAAGCATCGCCAACGCAGCCGTCCGCAGCTGCAGCGCCTTCGGCGAGCGTGGTGGCCCTCGAGGGGGAAGCCGGAACCGGTGACGGAAGGATCGTCGAGCGCTCTCGGGCCTCGGGCGGACGGACAATCCACCTTGGCCCCGGTGAGCGCCGCCGCTGGACGTTTGCGGTCGGTGCCGCCGCGGCACACTACGCAGTATCGGTGACGTACTCAAACGGCAAGGAAGGGGAGAACGAAGTCATCAGCATGAGAGTCGATGGGGTGTCCCTCAGCTCATTTCTGAATCGCGACTCGGGCGACAGCACCGAAGGCTGGAATGTCTTCGTGACGGATCCTGCAGGGACGTCGGCATTGCGCTCAGGGAGCCACACCATCGTTCTCGAGGTCAGCGGGGGAGACGGATGCGTGGAGATTGACCTGGTGACATTGACCCCCCCTGCGGCCGGCTTGGTGCCATGACCCACGCGACCGATCGCTGCCGGGTGTTCCGCCAGCTCCACGCTTCTGGTTGCTTCGTGATCCCCAACCCGTGGGACGTCGGGAGTGCGCGCGTGCTTGCGCGACTGGGCTTTCCAGCGCTGGCCACGACCAGCTCCGGGTTCGCGTGGTCGCTGGGGCGTCCCGACAACCGGGTCACATTAGATGAGGCCGTGACGCACTTTCGGTCAGTCGCCGGGAGCGTCAACGTACCGGTCAACGCGGACTTCGAAAGCGGCTTTGCAACCGAGCCGGCGGCGGTCCGCGCCCACGTCACGATCGCAACCGACACCGGGATCGCCGGACTCTCGATCGAAGATTCCACGGGCGATGCCTCGAACCCGCTGTTGGACTTCACGCTCGCGGTCGAGCGAATCCGGGCGGCGCGGCGAGCGATCGACGACAGTGAAACGGGCATTCTTCTCACCGGGCGATCTGAAGGCTTCATTGTCGGACGTCCGGATCTTGTGGAAACGATTCGCCGGCTCACTGCCTACGCCGAAGCCGGGGCCGATTGTCTGTACGCGCCCGGCATTCGCGCGGCCCAGGACATCGCGGCGGTGGTCGGGGCGGTTGCCCCCAAACCTGTGAACGCACTGGTCGGGAGCGACTTCACCACGGTTGCGGAGCTTGCTGCCCTGGGGGTGCGACGGATCAGTGTTGGCGGCGCGCTGGCTCGCGCGGCGTGGACCGGTTTCCTCCAGGCTGCGACCGAAATCGCGGAGCGGGGCACGTTCACGAGTCTTGGCCTCGCCGCTCCGTTTGCCGACGTCAACCGGCTGTTCGACTCGGAGTAACCCACGTTGTCCGTACCCGCTCCTGTACGCTGAGTCCCAAATGCGTCTAACGAACGGTGTGTGATGGCCAAGACCGGCGAGACCGAGTTGCCGTTGCGAATAGCTGTCGTCGATCCTCCGGCTGGTGTTCGATTTCGGCTGCAGCGCGGTGCGCGGGAACTGGAGCCGGCGGTGCGGACGACGTCAACGGCGCTCACGTTCGAGTTCGTCGTCCGGGTGGGAAAGCGGCCTGACGGCAAGCCCAACTTCCTCGGGCCATTCGCCCAAGGCCCCCCCGCCCGCCGCTTCGTTTATGTCAACTCCGGCACCCATGCCGGCCAATCCGGATCATGTTGGACGCGGAGAGCAAAGATTCCGCTCACCGACATTACCTGGGCATTGATAGACGAGGCGCGCGCGAAATCCGGCGCGCTCGAGACGGCGATCGCGGGAACGGGACGTGATGGCGGCCCCACATGCGGGACCGTCCGACGCAGCGCCGGATGGCGCGTGGTCGGTCCGGCGACGCGCTCCTGACCGCGCGGTAAGGAGGATCGTATGGCCCGCTCGATTCGCCGTCAGCTCCGTTTCCTGCACGCTTACGTCGCCGTGTCCCTTCTGATGTTTGCGTTTCTCGCGGTCTCCGCATTCACCCAACCGACCAAGCCGGAGAACCTCGGCGAAATCACCGCCGAGCGCATCAACATCGTGGACGCGAATGGGACATTGAGACTGGTGATCTCCAACAAGGACCGGATGCATCCCGGCGTCATCGGCGGAAAAGTCCTGCAGCGGCCTCGGCCGTACGCAGGGCTCCTCTTCTTCAATGATCAAGGTGACGAAGCGGGCGGTCTGATCCTCAGAGGGCGGGAGCAGAACAGTACGCGTGCCGCGGATGCGGGAATCATGTTCGACCAATTGGGGCAGGACCAGACGATTGGATTCGACTACACGGAGGAAAGCGGGAGTCGAGCCGCAGCCTTCAAAGTGTGGGACCGGCCGGACGTTCCGTTGAGCGAGCTCGTCGAGAAGCTGAACGCCGCGAACGCCATTCAAGACCAGACCGAACGCGCCGCCGCGGTCGCACAGGTGCGCGCCACCGCCCCGAAGCCCGCCCAGCGCGTCTTCGTCGGCAAGGGCCGTGATCGTGTGGCCAGCGTGATGCTGTCCGACGCACAGGGGCGCCACCGGCTGGTTCTCAAGGTCGATGCTGACGGCAACGCGAGCATGGAGTTCCTGGACGGAGACGGCAAGGTCGTACACAGGGTCGCGCCGGGACGGTAGCGTTCGTGATCTGCATTTCCGGCACAATCATCGCTGAGCAGAAAGAGCAGTTATGCTGGACCACGCAGGCGAGCTCGCGGCGGTGTGGCTAGGCGCCTGGAGGTTTCTGCTGAGCCCGGGTCGCGTGCATTTGTATGTCGGAATCAGTCTTGACGGCTACATTGCGGCGCCTGACGGTGGAGTGGAATGGCTCAATCCGTACTCCGACGCTCGGTCGGGCTTCGCGCCGTTCATCAAGACCATCGGCTCGCTCATCATGGGCCGCGTCACGTACGATCACGCCGTGGCGCGCGGCTACAGCAACTTCGGAAAGATGCCGTCGTACGTCGTGACGCACCGGCCGTTCACGGCGCCATCACGGTCGGTGATCCCGTTCATCGGCGATCCGACCGAGCTGGTCCAACAGATCCGGGCACGTCATCCGGGCGACATCTGGCTCATGGGCGGTGGCGGCGTGACGAAGTCGTTCCAGGAAGCTGACCTCATCGACATCTGGTCGGTCGCGTTCGTGCCCACGCTTCTGGGGGCTGGACTCCCCATGTTTCCACCGGCTGCCTTTCACGAGCGTCGTCTTAGGCTCGCGCGGACGCACACCTATCCAAGTGGCGTCATCGAGTTGCGCTATGAGCGACTCGAAGACGCATCCGCTGGCATGAAGGCTGCCGCGAAGCGATGATTACCACACGTGACGTGAGCCGGCAGGCGACGTTTGAAGACGACGCGGACGAAGCGTCATGATCCTGCTCGCTGTCGTCATCCTGTTCCCCGCGGTGATAGCGGTCTTGTACTGGCATTTGCGCAGGCAACCGGATCGACGCAGCCTGTGGCGCACGACCCTCTGGATCGGCGCGGTGGGCGTTACGCGCGCGGTTCTCGCGTCGCTAGGCTGGTACGTCGTCGAACACACCGGTGGCCTGCTCCAGATTCCAGCCTTCGCGTTTGCGATGTTTGCGTGGCCGGAAGCGGCGGTCTTCACGACAAGGCGTCTGACGCCGGCGCCCCCGGAGTTTTACGTCTGGCTGTCGTTTGTGCTGGTCGTTGGTACGCTGACGCTTGTCGGCCTGGTGGCTCTCGTAGCCGGAAGGGATCGGTGAATGCGATGCGAATCGTTGCAGTTACGGCCGTGATCTCACTTGTATGGGCAGGTGCGGGGTTCGCTCAGACGCCCGCTACGAGTAGCGGGGATGATGCAGCCATCCGGCGTGTCCTGCAGCAGCAGGATGACGCACGGAACCGCGGCGACTGGAAAGCGCTGGGGGAGCTCTTTACCAGCGATGCGGAGCAGTTCACCTCTGCAGGCCAGTGGCGCCGGGGGCGCGCCGACATCGAGAAGGGCGTTGCGGAGACCATGACAACGACCTACAAGGGCGGGAAGTACGCGACCAAGGTGGAGACAGTGCGGATGTTGACACCGACCGTCGCGATTGCCGACGGGCCGTTCGAGATCTCAGGTATCGCCGGCGGGTCGGGGACCCGGCGCGGACACACGACGTATGCTCTGGTGAAGTCAGGGGATCGGTGGCAGATTGCGGCGTCTCGATCGATGGTCCCGACAGCCGTCGGCCCGACGCCGCCTCGGTGAGAAGCTGTAGAAGCCGAAACGACAGTGCACTGTCTGCACAACAAGGAGGCAGGCCATGGCAGTGACCGTGAAAGAAATTACATTGTGGCGGCGCGAGATCGACAATCGGCCCGGAATGCTGTCGCAGGTGCTGGAACCGCTGGCCGGAAGCGCCGCCGATCTCCAGGTGGTGATGGCGTACCGCTATCCGGGCGACGAAACCAGAGGCGCAGTCGAATTGTTCCCTGTCTCCGGGAAGAAAGTCACCGCCGCTGCGCAGGCGGCTGGCCTGTCGCCGGCGGGCATACCGGCGCTGCTGATCGAGGGTCCCAACCAGGCGGGCGTCGGTTTCGACACGACGAAGGCGATTGCCGCTGCCGGCATCAACCTCGCGTTTCTCGTGGCGCAGGTCATTGGTTCGAAGTTTTCTTCCGTCTACGGCTTTGACAGCGAGGCCGATCGCCAGAAGGCGGTAAGCGTTTTGAAGAAGCGTGCAAGCAAAATCTGATGCTCATCTTCTTTCACGGCGCGCCTTCGCTGGCGGACTTCGCCAGCGTCGGAGCACTGACGATTGTCGTCATCGCGCTACTCCCATGGGCCGACAGCCTAGGCGCTCGTGAGCCCGGCGGCAGCACTGACTGCGCATGATTGGCCGAACCATCTCGCACTACCGCATCGAAGAAAAGCTGGGCGAAGGCGGGATGGGCGTCGTGTATCGAGCGCGGGATCTGAGCCTGATGCGCAGCGTGGCCATCAAGTTTCTTTCCTCCGACGTGACGACCGAGGAGCGGCGGCGCCGCTTCCAGCAGGAAGCGCAGACCGCATCGTCGTTGAATCACCCGCAGATCCTGTCGGTGTACGAAGCCGGAACGGAGAACGGCCAACAGTATCTGGTAACTGAGTACGTCGACGGCTTCACGCTTCGAGACTGGGCGAGCCGCGAGCGTCCATCCGAGCGGCAGATCATCGAAGTAATGATCGGCATCGCCGACGCGCTTGCGTGTGCCCATCAGGCAGGCATCATCCACCGCGACATCAAGCCGGAGAACATCCTGATTGCGCGGCAGGGGTACGCCAAACTCGCAGATTTCGGTTTGGCCAAGTTGCTGGAAGCCCAGTCCGGAGGTGCTGACGCCACGAGAACGGCCGTCGCGACGCGGGCGGGAGCCATCCTCGGGAGCGTTCCTTATATGTCGCCGGAGCAGGCGAATGGGATGCCGGTGGATGCGCGCACCGATGTGTTTTCGTTTGGGACGGTCCTGTACGAATTGTTGGCCGGTCAGCGGCCGTTCGTTGGAACTTCCGATCCCGATGTGTTGCACGCGATCCTCCATGCGCCTGCACGCCCGCTTGCGGAGGTGCGACCCGACGCACCCCACGACCTACGCCTCGCCGTTGAGAAGGCCCTCGAGAAAGATCCGGCAGACCGCTATCAGTCTATGCGCGACCTGGTGGTGGATCTGAGGCGTGTGTTGCGGCGGAAAGCGCCCGGCGCCGTGGCTACCCCTGTCCCTCGATTGCCAAGTCGCCGACTTGGGTGGGCCATGGCAGCGGCCGCCGTTGCTCTGGTGTCGGCACTGGCGCTCTGGCAGCGCCAGCGGGGCGATGCGCAATGGCAGAACCCACTCGCCAACGCGCGGTTCGAGCGGCTGACGGATTTCGACGGTTCCGAACTGGACGCCGCGATCTCGGCTGACGGAAAGTTCGTCGTCTTCCTCTCGGACCGCGACGGGCCGTTCGACGCCTTCGTCAGCCAGGTGGGCAGCGGCGAATTCCTCAATCTCACGAAGGGCCAGACGCCGGAGCTGCTCAATGAGATCGTCAGCAATGTCGGGTTTTCCGCTGACGGGGCCCACGTCTGGACTCGCGTCGGCGAGTTCGTTTCACCTGGAGAGCCGGTGCCTGAGCGCCTCTGGCTAACCCCCACTATGGGCGGCGCTGCTCGACTGTTCCTCGACAGCGCGGTGATGGCGGTGTGGTCGCCCGACGGAAGCAAGGTCGCCTATCATCAGCCGACGCCGGGCGATCCCATCCATATCGCCGACCGCAATGGGAGCAATCCAACACTGATTTTCGTGGACAAGCCAGGCGGTCACTGCCACTTCCTGACCTGGTCGCCCGACGCGCGGTTCCTCTATTTCGTGCGCGGCTTCCCACTCAACGAGATGGATGTCTGGCGCGTTCCCGCGACCGGCGGCGAACCGGAGCGCATCAGCCATCACAACTCGCGAGTGGCGTACCCGGTGCTTCTGAATGAACGCACGCTGATCTACATCGCCACTGCAGACGACGGCACCGGCCCGTGGCTCTACGCCATGGACCTCGAACGCAGGACGGCCCACCGAGTGAACGTCAGCGTGGAGCAGTACATCTCCATCGCCGCCAGCGCCGAATCTCCGGGACGGCCCCGCCGCCTGGCGGCCACAGTGTCGAACCCTAGCGTCCACTTGTGGACCGTGCCCATTGCTGGAGGCATCGTCGACGAGTCCGCTGCGAGCCGCTTCGCTGTTCCCACCGCACGCTCAGCGAGCCCGCGCTTCGGCCCGGACTATCTCGTCTATCTGGCATCGCGAGGGGACAGCAACGGCCTCTGGAAATTCAAGGACGGTAGGGCGACCGAATTGTGGCGCGCCATGGACGGCGCGGTCGTCGGCGCCGCCGCAGTCTCGACCGACGGCCGGGAGGTCTGTTTCCCGGTGCGCCGTCAGGGCCGCACAACCGCGTACTGCACAACCGCCGACGGAACGAACCCGCGGGAGCTCGCAGAGCCGGTCGACGTCCGTGGCCCGTTCTCCTGGTCGCCAGATGGCAAGTGGATCGCCATCACAGCGGGCCAGCTAGATGGTGCCCGGTTGTTCAAGGTCCCGGTGGACGGCGGCCCTCCGGTCCGTCTAGTGGACACGTTCGCTTCGAATCCGCTGTGGTCACCGGACGGCGCGTTTATTCTCTATTCCGGATCGCAGATAGGACGGAACGTACCCGTGAAGGCGGTGACGCCTGAGGGCCAGCCCTATCCTCTTCCGGAACTCTGGGTCTACCGAACCGGCGAGAACTACCGGTTCCTGCCGGGCGGACAGCAGCTGGTCCTCATGCAGGGTGGATTTCGCCGGCAGAACTTCTCGTTGTTCGATCTGAAGACCG
>JAIVJE010000114.1 GCA_020200195.1 Acidobacteriota bacterium
GCTCTGCCCCGCCTGCTGATCGAGCCCGCCGGCCGGGTCGAGACCAAACCCGGTGTTGTAGTACGCGTACTTCGCGCTCATGAAGAAGCTCGAGCTGAACACGTGGTTGTTCTCGATCTTCGACAACCCGTGTGGCCGGTCTTCCACGTACGTGCTGCCCTGGTTCCACGTAGCGGTCGGCGCGTCGAACGTCACGTCGCCCGGCGATCGGCCAGACTTTTCCTTGGCGTGCAGGTACCACAGCCCCGAGGTCGTGTCCTTCGACGTGACCTGCCAGGTCGCTTTCGCGTTGCTGTTCTTCAGGATCGTGCGGTCGATGAAGTTCCCAGACGAGCGCACCAGCCGGATGTCCTGGTTCGACCACGATCCGTAGAACCACGCCTTGTTGCGGTAGATGGGACCGCCGAGCTCGAAGCCGTAGTCCGAGATCTGCTCGTTGTGGTCCGCCGTGTCGGGTGTCACGCCGATCGCGAGCAGCTCGTCGGGGACGTTCGAGTCTTCCAGCTTTTCGTTGGTGAAAAACCCGCGTACCCCACCGCGGAACTGGTTCGTACCGCGCTTGACGACGAAGTTCATGCCTACCCCGCCCGTCGGCTGCTTGATGTCCTGTCCGGCGGTCGAGATCTGAATCTCTTCGAAATTGTCGTAGTTGAAGTACGCCGGCGACGATCCGATTGCCGCCATGTCGGTGACGACCACGCCATCGAGCGTCCAGACAGCGTCGGCCGGCCGCGTGCCCTTGGACTGGAACTGCGACTGCTGGCCCGTCTCGTTGCCCGCGATGTTAACGCGATCCACCATGACGCCCGGCACCGTGCGCAGCAGCGCCCACGGGTCGCGGGACGTCGGGATCTTGTCGAGCTCCGCCGCGCTGAAGTTCGTCGATGTGCCCATCGCCTTGCTGTCAACGATCGGCGACTCGCCGGTGACCGTGATGGTCTCCTGGACGGTCGCGACCTTCAGCATGAAGGTCAAATCGAGATTCGATCCGACCTGTACCGCGAGATCCTCACGAACGACTCTTGAGAATCCCGGCAGCTCCACCGACACCTGGTAGGCGCCGGGCGGCAGGTTCAGGAACCGGAAGCGGCCGTCCGCTTCGGTCGTGAAGGTGGCGTTGCGGTCGCTGCTCGTGAGCACGACGGTGACGCCGGGCAGCACACCGACCTGCTCGTCCCTGACAGTGCCCGCGATCGTGCCGCTCGAAACCTGGGCGACGGCGGGTGCCGCCAGCGCCAGACACACGAACAGCAGCGACATGAGTCGTTTCATGACGTTCAGCTCCTTGGATGTAACAAGTCAGTTCCGCACGAATGGTTCCGCACAAATGGTTCCGCACGAGTGCGCACCGATGCATCGCATCCAATGTGGCAATGGATCCCCGCGGTCGCGCCAGCCGGCGCTCGTCACGCGGTTCGACACAGTTGGGACGCGTGGTCGGATTTGAGGGTTGGATTGTCCGTGGGCGGACGGGAACGATCGGACGGCGTGTGTCAGTGTGGGACGGCCAGCGGTCCCGCCGTTACGGACGCTTCAAGCGATTGAATCGACGCGGGGCAGAAAACCAAACGCTCGTCCCGCTGTTGATCACAGGAGTAGTTCTTAGTCCGTCGTCCTTGGTGCTTGCTGGTGCTGTGGGGGCGCCGAGCAGGCCGCCGGGCACTAATTAAATCCAGCGACTCTCTTGCGCAGATTCTTGACGTGCTCCCAGATCTGGTTGTGATCCCGTTGCTCTTCGTCCTCGGTGCCAGCGGACTCCTCGGACGCGTTGCCGAAGTGTTGATCGACCGGACGCTCCGATCGCTTCGGGACGAGGCGCAGGTACTCTTCCAGGTCACGCAGCGCGCAGCCGAAATCATTAAGGTGGTAGGCAAGCAGACCGCGGTCGCGCAGTTCCGAGATCGCGGACGGGTCGACGGTCAGCAGAAGGTCTGTGATGAACCGTGCCTGCGGGAACGACTGCATGCGCACGTAGAGCCGCTTCAGGTTGACCAGCATCCGCACCACGATGTGATGACGCGTGGCTGGTTCGAGCAGCGTGCGATCGAAGGCCGCGTCGTCGCCGACGTGCTGCCGCAGCAACTCCCGGCAGTCCACTTCAGAGAGCTGGGCGCCGCCGTGGAACGGATCGATGATGACGAGGTCGCCGCTCGGCGCGCCGCCGTGCACGCGCAGGAGAAAGTGGCCCGGAAAGTTCACGCCGTCCACGCGCATTCCTGCGCGGCGCGCGATCTCGAGGTACACGACGGCGAGGCTGAGGGGGATACCCGTGCGACGGTCCAGCACCTCGTTGAGAAAGCTGTTGCGCGGGTCCTCGTACCGTTCGCGGTTCCCCGCGAAGCCCTGTTCGTCGTACAGGTATTCGTTGAAGACTCGGACCGCGTCACGGTACGGGGCGCCGTGTCGCGCCAGGCGCGCACGCGCCTCGCGGCCCATGTCCTCCAGGCGGCGGAAGTAGGGCGCGGCATCAAGCGACGGGTACTCAACCCGGGCGATGGCCAACGCAGCGGGCGCGAGATCCGGTCCTGGCGCGTCCATGGCACGCGCCAGCTCCGCTGCCACCTGAGGTGTACGCGCCTGCAAGTGCAGAGCGAAAGACATCCACGTTGATTCTAGTGTAATTCTGGGTCCTTGGTGCTTGGTCCTTGTGCAGGTGCCTTCCGATCAAGACTTCACGACCAGCACTTGGAAAACCACCAAGGACCAAGGACGAAGGACCAAGCACTAACTATGGAGCAACGAGCGAATCAGCCCTGGCGTAATCTCCGCGAGCTTGTCGATCACCACGTCTGCCGCGGCAAGTTCGTGACGCGGATAGGAATGCGTAATGCCGACGCACCACATGCCAGCCGCCTTCGCCGACTCGATTCCCCAACGCGAGTCTTCGATGGCCACGCACGCCGCGGGCGGTAGGCCGTGCAGCTCCGCGGCGCGGATGTAAGGATCGGGCGCCGGTTTGCTCTGCCGTGTATCACCCGACCCGACGATGAAGCGGAAGTACCGGTCGACGCCTTCCCGGCGGAGGACCGCCTCGATCTCGTGCCTCAACGAACCGGAGGCGATCCCGAGTGGAAACGCCGACGCCATGCGTGCGATGCACTCACTCGCGCCGGGGTACAGCACGCCGCCGGCGGCAACCAGTCCCTCGAGCACGCGCGACTTGTCCTCGATGAGTGCCTCCAGCTGCCGGGTATCGAACAGCAAGCCCTTCGCGCTGCCAGCCGCGCGGAAGACGTCCTGGTCGTCGAAGCCGAGGTAATGCGTGTAGTACTCCTCGGATGTCAAGGTCGTGCCCAACGACTCGAACACGTTTTGATAGGCACGCAGGTGCAGCGGCTCGGAATCGGCGAGCACACCGTCGAAGTCGAACACGATTGCATGGCTCATGAAGGAGACAGGAGTCAGGAGGCAGGAGACCGGCCGAACCTCTCACCCGCGCGAACCGGCACGGGCAGACGGTTTTCTCTGGGCGGCACCGGACAGTCGTAGCTGGAATTGAAAACGCAAAAGGGATGATACGCACGGTTGAAGTCGAGGTCGTAGATGCCCGTGGCCGTGCGATCGAGATCGAGATAGCGGCCGCCTTGATACGTTTCGGATCCGTTCGTCAGATCTCCGAAGGGCACGAACAGCGTTCGGATGTCCGTCTCTGCCGCGTCGGCGAAGGCGGTCAGCGTCCGCGGAGCACCCTTTAACGTGAACTCCAGAGTGCCGATTCGACGCATCTGCCTCCGCTGTCCGGTTGACGTCGGCATCTCCATCACGTCATCTCCACGGAGGATCTTCAACAGGGCGGGCACGCGATAGTCGGGCTCGATTGCGAAGTACGGGAGTGGCGGAAACATCGCACGCTGTTCCGCTGGGACCGGCGACTGCGCCGACCGCATGAAGCTGTCCTTTTCCGCGCGCCACTCCGCGATCACATCCGGATAAGGTCGTTCCGCGGCGCTGCAAGCTGCGGCAACGCACCCGATCAACGAGACGAGCGCTCGAATGCCGGACACGATCAGAAGGGGTAGCCCTTGCGCTCGGTGACGGCATCTGCGATCTGCCGGCGCAGCGCGATCGTGTCAACGGGGGTCACCTTCAGGAACTTCCGCAGAGCGGCGAGCAGCGTCCTCAGGGTGTCACCCTCGGACATGCCGGCGAGGACGGTTCGTGCGGCCATTTCGACGCGTGAGGCCGCATCGTTGACCGTAACACGCGCAGCGGCGGCGTGGAGGTCGGCCTGCATCCGGCTGATCGCCCCTGACGCCGCGGCAGCCCGCAGCATCGCACTTTCGGCGGCGTAGACATCGATCAGGATGTCGGCAACGGTCATGAGCACTTCCTGTTCGTCGCTCAACTTTTCGCCATGAGTCTGAAGCGCGGTACCGAGGACCATCAATGCGGTCTTCTTCAATGCCGCGACCGTGCGTCGTTCGTTGTCGAGCGGGCCGTCACCAGGCGGATCGGCCATGGTTGGCGACAGCAGCTCCTCCTGCAGCGCCTTCGCCGCCGCGAGTAACGGCAGGCCTCCTTTCACCGCGCGCCTGATCAGAATGCCGGGAATCAGCAGCCGATTGATCTCGTTGGTGCCCTCGAAAATCCGGTTGACACGGGCGTCGCGAAAGTGTCGTTCGGCAGGGTAATCGCGGACGAACCCGTTGCCTCCGTGGATCTGGACGTTCTCGTCGACGCAGTAATCGATCATCTCGCTGCTGGCCACTTTCAGAATCGACGCTTCGATGGCGAATTCTTCGAGCGAGCCGAGGACCGCGTCGTTCGCGTGGCTGCCCTGCAGCATTCCGTCGATGAGCCCCGCAGTCCGGTACAGCAT
>JAIVJE010000115.1 GCA_020200195.1 Acidobacteriota bacterium
GCGTCTCTATGACCTGCGCCATCGCGGCAAGCGCCGCGCCGGTGGCCTGCACCAGCGCCGCGATCGTTGTCGCCTCAGCATGCCAGCCGCGGTGCGCGTGCCAGGGCGCGTCGGGATTCGGGAGATCTAGCTCGCGCGCCAGTTCTTCGGCGACGGTCATGCCGTGTGGTCCGAGGGCGGCCAGCGTGCCGGATGCGCCGCCGAACTGCAGCACGCATGCCTCCTTGAATGCGGTGGCAAGGTGGGCATAGCTGCGCGACACCGCGCCGAACCAGCCGGCCGCTTTGAGGCCGAAGGTCGTGGGAGGGGCGGGCTGCAGCAGCGTCCGCGCCAGCATCTCCGTGCCCGCATGCTGATCCGACAGACGCCGCAGCGCGCGGGTCAGACGATCATGATCCGCAGTCAGGATCTGAAACGCGCGGCGCAGACACAGGACGAGCGCCGTATCGCTGACGTCCTGGCTCGTCGCGCCCCAGTGGACGAACGTCGCGGCAGCCGGGTCGGTCGTCTGCACCCGAACGGTGAGCATTGCCACGAGCGGGATGGTTATCGTCCCGGATGCACGCGCGTCCCGGGCAATTGCGCCCACGTCGAACCCATCTGGAATCGCAGCGGCGGCAATCGCGTCGGCGACCGCGTCGGTGATCACGCCGGCGCGGGCTTCGGCGCGGGCGAGCGCAACCTCGAAGCGCAACATCGAGGCGAGCAGGGCAGCGTCCGAGAAGGCCTCGGCGAGGGCCTCGGTAGTGGCGAGGCTTTCCAGCAGCCGCAGGCTCATGCCCCGTGTTCACACATCAAAGAAGACGGTCTCCTTCGCGCCCTGAAGCCGCACATCGAACAGCCATCGTCCTTGACGTTCGGGAGCCGGATGCGCGAGCAGCGTGCTTCGTCGATCTTCTGGAACCAGCGCGAGCACGGGATCCTGCGCGAGCGCCGGGTCGCCCGCAAAGTATACGCGCGTGTGGAGGTGCCGCAGGAGGCCGCGGGCCAGCAGACACACGTTGACGTGGGGTGCCTGGAGTCCGCCGGATCCGCCCGCGACGGTCGCGGGCCGCACCGTCTCGAACTCGCAGGTACCGTCTTCGCCGGTGGGGAGGCGGCCGAACACAGAGGAGGTCCCATCGGTCTGCCAAAGTTCCACGATTGCGTCGGTCACGAGCTGGCCATCGCCGTCGGTGACCCGGAACGAGAGGGTAATCGGCTCGCCTCCGACGAACCGATCGGCCATTCGACCGATCGGGTTCGCCGTCAGGGCGGCCGGCGTCGCGCGCGCTCGTCGTGAACGGACTGGAGGATCGGATCGTAGTCGAACAGCGGATCGTCCGGGAAGTACATCTGGGTCACGAGCCGCGTGCGAAAGCTCGATCCGAAGAGCGAAAAATGGATGTGCGCGGGCCGCCACGCATTGTCGTGATTGCGCCACGGATACGCGCCAGGCTTGATCGTGATGAACTCATACCGCCCTTCGGCGTCGGTGATCGTACGGCCGGCGCCGGCGAAGTGCGGATCGAGGGGCGCGGGATGATCGTCCTTTGCGTGACAGTAGCGTCCGGCGGCGTTGGCCTGCCAGAGCTCGATCAGCGCGCTCGCGACCGGACGTGCGGCTTCGTCGAGCACGCGGCCGGCGACGATGATGCGCTGTCCTTGCGGCTCGTCTGAAGACTGCCGCGTCAGATCGTTGTCGGCCTCACCGAGCGGCCACCACCCGTACACCGGCGCGTCCAACTCCGACAACGTTTCGGGCAGCCGGATCAACGGCTTCGACGGCGCCCAGCGTGTGGTGGATCGGTATGGCGGATAAAGCAGCGGCGGCTGGCTGCCGGCCATCGCGGATCGATCTTTCATTGCCTCCTCATCACACTCGAGAGCTGATAGCTGGCAGCTGAGAGCCGACAGCTGAGGCCTGATAGCTGAGCGCTACACGGATCAGTTAACTCCATGAGCCTGAGCGGTGCGCTGCAGTAGATCTCTCAACACGGACAACTCGTGCGGCTCTGGCACAGGCGTGACGTCGACGGACTCGTGAAAACGCACCGGCCACCCGGTGTTCTCGCGCACGCGCTCTGCAGTCACGCCAGGATGCAGCGTGACGACCGCGAACTCCTTCGTCTCCGGATCGGGGCGCATCGTGCACAAATCGGTGACGATGAGCGTAGGGCCGTCGGTCTTGATCCCCACCTCCCGCCGTTCGCGGCCCGTGGGCCCGTGACCGAGCGATGTCAGAAAATCCAGTTTATCGACGAACGCCCGGATGCCGTGGGGCATCACGATGTAAATACGCTGGCACGCCGTGGCGATCTCGCTGGCGCCCCCGCTCCCTGGCAGCCGGACTTTCGGCCGCGCATAGTCGCCGACGACGGTGCTGTTTAGATTCCCGTAACGATCGACCTGCGCGCCCCCGAGAAAACCGACGGTGATGCGGCCGCCCTGCAACCAGTACTGGAACATTTCGGGAACCGGTACGGTGGTCAGCGCGGTGTCGCACAGTTCGCCGTCTCCGATCGAAAGCGGCAGGACGTGCGGCTTCGTCTCGATGGTCCCGGACTCGTACACGAGCGTCAGCCGGGGCGCATGCGTCAGCCGCGCGAGGTTGCACGCCGCCGACGGCAGGCCGATGCCGACGAAGCAGATGTCCTCGTTGCGCAGGGCTCGTGCGGCCGCAATCGTCATCATCTCCGTTGCGGTGTAGGTCACGTCCGCGTCGCTTCTGCGGCGTCACGGCGTCCGCGGATCACCTCGGTGTCGATCCAGTCCCGGAACCGATCCCGATCCCGGGCGATCGAGTCCCATTCGGTATAGAACACGTTGTCGCGCTGGTAGTACCCGTGTGCATACGATGGCCGTGCACCGCCCGGTGCCACCGCTACTGCATGGACCGTCCACGCCGGCAGCACGACCGCGTTCGTGCCGGCCGTCTCGAGATCGTCCACGACCTCCTCGACGGTCACGATCGCGCGCGCCGCAGCCAGCACGGCTTCCTTCTGCACGCCGATGATTCCGGAGACCAGCACGTTGCCGTGGCGGTCCGCTTTCTGTGCATGGATGATGGTGACGTCAGGCCGAAGCGCCGGGACAGCGGCCAGGATCTCGCCCGTGAACGGGCACACGACGGACTGGATTCGACTGTTCACGCGGGGCAGATCCGAACCGAGATAACCGCGAAAAATCGCGCACGGCATGCCGGCGGCACCCGCCGCATAGGCGTGCGCCATCGCAGAGTGGCCGTGCTCATCGATCTCGAGCGGCCGCGGCCAGCCGTGCTCGACCGCGTCGCGCAACCGGTGCAGCGATCCGACGCCGGGGTTGCCACCCCACGAGAAGACGAGCTTTCGTGCGCATCCGACCCCGATCATCTGATCGTAGACGAGGTCCGGGGTCATCCGAATCAACGTCAGGTCGGTCAACCCTTGCCGGATGATTTCGTGCCCCGCGGCAAAGGGGATGAGATGCGTGAAACCTTCCAACGCCACGCAGTCACCGCGTTTGACAAATCTCGAGATCGCATCCGACAGAGCCAGGAATTCAGCCACGTGCGCAGATCACCGATCGACGTAGAGCCACCTGACCGCAGCCAGTATGCCGCCGGCGAGCTGACGAGGCTGTTCGATGTGTCCGTAGTGCGACATCGGCACATCGAAAACCAGCACGCGCACCTGCGCGTCGGGATTGGCCTTCTGGAACGCGCGTGCGACGAACAGCTCGCGTGCGCGCTCCGGGTCCTCATCCCAGTGCCCGTCGTCCCTCTTCGCCGTCGTCCAGATCATGCGGCGGTAGCCGTCGAGCGGTGTCTTGGTCGTCGAGAACAGGTCCGCAATCACCGCCTCCGGATCGACGGGCAGCTTGGCGGGATTCAGCGCGGCACGGATCTGCTGAATCGTCTCCTCACGGCGTTGGGTCTCTCCCTGATGTTCGATATCTTGCAGCACCTGCTTGAACTGCGGACGCCGACGTTCCTCGCGCGCGAACCAGCGTTGAGCGATTTCGAGCGGCGTGCCGGGGCCGAGCGGATTGAGCGGCCCGATGTAGCTGCGCGAGTACTCTGCAACCGTTCTAGACCGCAGCGCCGCGAGCGGCGGATATCGTCGTCCCGCGCTTTCGCGGTTGCGCTCGCCCGCCGCGTCGTCGTTCCAGCCGGGGATGCTAATAAGGAACACGGGAACGCGCTGCGCAAGATACTGTCCGACCGCCGGCCCGTTGAGCGGGTCCACGAAGAACTCGTACCAATTGGCCGAGCCGCCGTTGATGAACGCGACAGTCGGGAGTCCAGCCACCGGCGCATTCGGCGTCAGCAGCAGCCCGGTGATATCCCACTCGAGACCGTAGTGGGGGTAGCGGACGACGTGCCACGTGGCGCGGTATCCAAGCACCTTCGGCGAGAGCTTCTCCAGCGCGCGCGGATCGAACGCCGACCCTGGTGCGGCGTCGGCCAACCGTTTCACCGCGGCGCCCCCGTCTGGCAGCGCCCACCCGAGCTGCTGGAAGAGTTGCGCTTCGACAATCGTGTATGGGCGCGGGTCACGCAGCCGATCGAGCACGTCGGCTTCGGCATCCGCGGCACGGGGCAGCGCAGTCGTGGTGGCCAGCAGCGCCGCAGCGAGTGTCGCGGCACACACGCAGGTGATTCCTGAGAGCGTAGTCACGCGGCAATCGTACCTCAGTCGCGACGGTGCGGTCACGTAGAGCCGACGTACGGCGACCCGGTGGGCCGCTGAAGTATCAGCCCTTTGCATCCGGCCGATTATGGCTTGATCACCGTGATCGTGCTGCTGACCGCCGCTGTCGGTCGTACACGTTCGCGCTCCGGAGAACCCACCGCTCCACTCCCCTGACACGACCGCGCCAGCCAGCAGGTTGTGAGCGGCGTCGTGCACAGCAATCGTTACGGTTGCCTGCCAGTTCTGCTTCCCGATACTGCGTGTAGCGGCGTCCAGGTCGCCGACGTGCATTGTGGTATCAGAGGCCTGAGCACTGACGGTCGTCGTCGCAGTCGCGCTGTTGTTGGCCAGGCTCGGATCGCTCTGGCTTGCAGATACGCTCGCGGTCGTGCCCACTGTTCCAGCGTTATCGGCTCGAACGACGATGGTGACGCTCGCCGAGCCGGCGTTCGCGATGTTCCCGAGCGCGCAGACAACCGTGTCGGAGCCGCTGCACGTGCCCTGGCTGGGGCTTGTGGAGACCAGGCTGACATCTAGGGAAAGCGCGGTGCTCAACGTCACACTGGTCGCGTCAGCCAGCCCGCTGTTACTCACGCCAATGGTGTACGTGATGTTCTGCCCGACGCTCACCGGATCCGGCGCGTCGTTGATCGAGACCGACACGTCGGCCTGCGTCGCGTCCGGGATAGCCGGCCTCAGCACGAATAATCCCTGCTCGATTCCGCTGACGATCACGATTCCGCTGGCGAAGTACGGATAATTCGACCAGGCGCCGTTGTACCCAAGGGCATCGTCTACCGGATAGATATCGAAGTACGCGACCTCGCTCAGCGAAGCTGTCGCCACGTTGGTGATGTCGACGATGCGCAGCCCGCTGCGATAGTTGGCTTCATACGCGAGCTGGCCACGAATGGACAGGTTGTGATCGATGGCCGTACTGGGCCCCTCGTAGACGCCGGCCACGAACGGCGCGGTGACGGTGGACACGTCCCAGACGATCGTCCGCGTGTTGCTCGAGAGCCTCTGTTCGTCCAGCTCATCGTCCATGAGGAAATACCGATGATCCTCGGTCAGCCAGCCTTGATGCGCGTAGCCGCTGTTGGCGTAACCGGTCCGCGACAGTTGCGCGGGCGCCGCTTTGTTGGTGACGTCGATAATCGTGAGAGTATCTGTGTTCGAACTGAAGCACAGCTCGCGTGTGGCATAGCGGCCATCAGGTCCGTCGTACAGCACGCATTGGGTTTCGTGGGAGTATCCGTCGCCGCTGACGCATCCCGCGAACACGGGAGCCGTCGGGGTCTGGATGTTCACCATGTGCAGGCCGCCCGAGCACGTGTTGCTGCCAGCCGCATACGCAAAGCCGGTGCTTTCATTGATCGCCGGAGTATGCGCGCTGCCGAAGCCGGAGTAGTGGGCGGTCTCCGAGAACGTGGTGGGCACGGTCACATTTCGCAGTTGCGTCAGGTCGAAGATCTGCATGCCGTGCGCGCTCGCCTCACTGACGATGAAGGCGTAGTTGCCGGACACCTTGATGCCGCGCCACGCGGACTCGACGGTATGCGTCGGCAGGTTGCCCAGATACACGGGGCGTCCCGGATCACTGATGTCGACGAACGACGTTCCGGTTGAGCGCCCCATGAGCGCGTGTTCTTTCTTCGTGACCGGGTCCGTCCAGCCCCAGACGTCGTTGCCGGTTCCGCCCCCGATATCGCTCAACGGCAGGAACGAGGCGAGATCGACGTTTCGGCAGGGAAAGGTCGAGGCGAAACCGCCCGCACAGGGTGTCGTCCCAGCGCGGCGAGAGACTGTCCGTTTGGCTGGCCGTTTGCGCCGGCGTGGTCGTGCTTCTTGTGTTTGTGTTTGCGCGTCGGTTCGTCATGCGCCGCCATCGGTAGAGAGCCGACCACGAGCGCAGCGGCCAGCAGGATATGCGAGTCTCGGGGAGTGACCGTGACATGCCATATCAAATTCCCAGCACGGCGGGTTTTGGTGGCGGCGGGCCTCAGAGGCGGCCGGGCCGCGGCTCGGGTGACTGAAACTGAACAGAAAGAGGTCGAGAATATCATGCTCCGCGTGCGGATCGAACGCATCCGAGGTGAAGGCATTTGTGCACGTCGGCTTCGGCATCCGCGGCACGGGGCAGCGCAGTCGTGGTGGCCAGCAGCGCCGCAGCGAGTGTCGCGGCACACACGCAGGTGAATCATGGGAGCATCGTCACGGCGGCAATCGTATCTCAGTCGCTTGCCGTTGGGGACAGCCACCTTTTCTGGACCGAGTGGGTGTAGCGCGCCGATTCCCCAAGACGTCGTCGCCACGAGATGACGCAGGTTCGGAACGCGCCCGGACGATTGGCGCACAGTAGAACGGGTGCGCCGCGACCTAGCCTGGCAGGCGCAGCTTGCGCCGCTTGAAAAACAACAAAGCAGTAGCGGCCAAGCCGAGTACGAAGAGCGCCGGCAGCCATTGCAAGGATTTGCGCTTACCCGTGGACACGGCAGTGCTGGTGGGCACCGTGACGGCACTGGGCGCGGACTCGGCAGATACCTCAACAGGGCTGGCTGGTGAAGAAATAATGACCGCGGATCCTACGCCGGAAGTTCCGATCGTCTGGTTTGCGTCGACGGTGCCCGGACGTTCGGGCGTCGGTGTTTCTCCCGCGGCGTCGACCGCCCGACGAGGCGTGTCCACGGGCGGGCGGCTGGGCTCCCCACGCTTCGCTGGCACATTGCCCTTCGCGAAGTGAAGCATCTGCGCCGCGGCGCCACCCGAGCGACGGGCGGCGCAACCGGAAGGCAGGGCTGCCAGCGCGCACAAGCTGATGACGATTACTGCCCGCATGGCTGGGTTGGAACCCGCACAGCGACAGCCTGATGACCTCGGAGAAGAAATGTGGACCTTAGGCATTTGCACCCACTCGCGCACACGGCGGTGCAATACCAGGCCGCGACGCTCACGGCTTTCTACCTGTTCGATATCGCGGAGCTGATCGTCTCTCGGCGCTGCGAGCGGCAATCGGCGGGGGGCAGCGTCGCCAAGATTCGCGCCGCATCAAGTTCTTCGACTACGGGGTTCTGTCCGTCGCGCTTTCACGTCCGTGTGGCGGCGAATGGACCGATCTGGTCGCCCTCAGCCAGAAGTACATCGAGAACGAATCGCTCGAGCAGGAGGCGGAAGCGATCTGCCGTCGCGTAGCTCAACGCTTCGGCGCCGTTATGAGCGGCGCGCGTGACCGTTTGCTGTCGGAGGATTACCTGGTCTTCGCCGTGACGGCGCTCGACGAGCGAGTGACCGCCGAAGCACTGATCGGACGGCACTGGGAGGCCATCGCGCAGATGTTACGCGGCCGAACAGGTGGGTATTTCGCGCGGGCGCTTCCTCGAGCTCACAATCATCCTTATTCTCGTGTTCGAACTCGTGCTGTTTTTCACGGGAATCATGACCTAGCTGTCACGGCGCGGTGAGTCATCGACTCCCACCGTGAGCTCTGTTTCGATCGCGTCCAGGTCGCCAGCCAGCAGGCGCTCGACCAGTTCGACCACGCCGGCTCCGCGCGCGCCGGCGGTGACCAGGTGCGCTCTCTCTTTCACGCTCGGCAAAGCATTCTGGACCGCGACTGCAAGTCCGCACGCCCGCAGGAAGGCCTGATCGTTCTCCGCATCGCCGACCCCGACAGTCTCTTGCGCGGATACGCCCAGCGCATTGAGCGCGGGCGCCAGCCCCGTCGCCTTGGTCACGTCGGCCGGAAGGGCCATGACGGATCCCTTGTTGAAAATCACGTGCCACTCGAGACCGAGGTCGTGGATGGTCGCAAGCACCTGGTGCTCGTACGGCTCCACGGTAGCGACGATGCTGTGGCCCACGGAGAGGGGCACTGCGTGCCGGGCAAGCGCCTCCAGGAGGGCTGGCGGGGGCGCGGCCCCGAGCACTTCGATGATTTCATCGGACTACCCGCCAGACGCGAGGTGGCCGCCGGTCGTGGGGCTCCACCAGTTCCTCCCACAGCCGCACGCCGCCGGTGAAGGCATCGTCATTACCGCCACGCCTCGCTCCGGGCGGCAGCGGTTCCACCTGTTCGGCATTTCCGCCGCCGAGGACCACGTAGTCTGCGGCAAGCGCCTCGAGAAGAACAGCCGTCACGTCTCCCACGTCCTTCACCCACGCGTCCCTGCCGTTCGCCTCGAGTCCGCTGCGTCCCAGATGGTCGGCCATCGTCGCGCCATCGCCGTACGGCAGGTTGCCGAGCTCGAGCGGCACGACGACGTGCTCTGTTATCAACGCGGAACCGAGGCCCGTACCAAGGCCCAGAAACAGCATCCGGCCGCCATCGTACGCGCCGAGCGCCTGCATGACCGCATCGTTCACAATCCGCACCGGTTTGCCGAACGCTTCGGTGAAGTCGAAGCCGACCCACCCATCGCCGAGATTACCAGGCTCGGCTCGTGGCCCGCGTGCGTTCACCGCACCAGGGTAGCCGACCGAGATCACGTCATAGTGCCAGTCGCCAGTGGCACCGTGCACTCCGTCCACGAGCGCTTCCGGCGTCAGTTGCGGTCCCGAATCGAAGCGGCGCGTCTCTCTTGTGGTGTTGACGCGCATCTTCACGTGCGACCCGCCGATATCGATGACGAGCACGTCCACGATGGCCACCCCTCCTTCGCAACCTGGCAGGGCGCCATGCACGTTTTTCGCCAGTGTGGTGTTCCGTTTACGTGGCAAGAACGAATTGTCGTGGCTGCCGAGCTCAACTGCCCGTCGCAACCGGACGAGCGCACGCTCTTTCTTGCCCAGGGCCCGCGTTCAGCCGCTTCTTGGAGGCGCGAGACCATTCATACGCAGGTATTCGACGACTTGGCCGTAGTGATTGGACGAGTGGGAAACCGCGACGACAATCAGCCCGATTCGTGTGTCAGGCGCCGAGCCGAACACGCCTTTTATCGGCGTGAAAGCATTTCTGTCGTCGATCGTCGACGCCGCTCGCTTGAGATACGCGAATGAATCTTCCAGGTACTTGAGCACCTCCGCTTTTGTCTTCACGGTGTCCGGGCCACGCTCATCGGACATGTCTGCGGTGATCGGCTCACCGAGGATGCTGGCCGCCACCAGGTAGTGAACCGCCGCCGCGTGTTTGATCTGTTCGGCGAA
Source organism: Acidobacteriota bacterium (assembly GCA_020200195.1). GTDB lineage: Bacteria > Acidobacteriota > Vicinamibacteria > Vicinamibacterales > 2-12-FULL-66-21 > JAIVJE01. Next base: position 9,798 of record JAIVJE010000115.1, read on the forward strand.
ATTCCTGACGCCGCGAAAGAGGCCCTCGGTCGGTGCGAATTGGTACTTGTCTTCAGGCATTTCCCGCGCGACGCCGATCAACTGCTTCTCGGCGCCGGCGATCAATTTCAGGATCACCTGGGTTGCCGGACGAGGCTCCGCGGCCGGCGGTTGCGCGCCGACTACCGCGACAGGTCCCAGCATAAACACGAGAACGAGGGCCCACATTGGCGTCACTGTGTTACTCCCAAATGATGGCAGCCGTCCGACGCATTTAAGTACCGAGGAGTGATCCACGGCCGCATTGCCGAACAGCATACCTGCCGGGACGTGGCCGGTCGAGTCGATGGTGTTGGAAAGCGGGTCGGAAGAACTGGTTGCCGTCTCGGACGCACTCGCGCGCAAACGATTCAGTTTTTCGCCAGTGCGGCGGCCGCGGTTGCCGAGCCGAGGCCGACGTCCACGTTGCTGAAATGGAGACGATACGGTAATGTCAGGAGCGGCTTGACCAGCCAGTGCTGAAACTCTCCCACCCGACACTGCAGCTCGTCCGAGAATTCGGCGGCGCGGTCCTGACGCGTGAGTTAACGCGGGCACGTCGAATCCATTGATCATGATGCTGGAATCGATCGCGGCACACGACATCACGGGCGAACGGACCTCGAAACGATTGTCGCCTGCTCCCGTGCGGCGAACGATCGCACGCATCCTCAAGAAGAACACTCTCTGCGCGATCGCTACTGCCGGTCCAGACGGGCGCGTCCACGTCAACACGGCATACTTTGCCTGCTCGGCGGGACTTGAACTGTACTTCTTGTCACATCCCGCATCGCTGCACTGTCGCAATCTCGCCGAGCATCCACGCATCGCCATTGCGGTGTTCGATTCGACGCAGGCATGGGGCAGGCTGGACCGTGGGTTGCAGCTGTTCGGAGTCTGCCGCGAGGCGCGAGGACCGGCCGGCCGCAAGGTGGAGAGGACATATGCTGCCCGGTTCAAACCGTACTCGAAATGGCAGGCGGAGCTCGACGCAGACGATACGGCTCGCGAGTACCGCTTTTATCGATTCGTGACGCAGCGCGTGAAGGTCTTGGATGAACGGGAATTTGGCGGTGCCGTGCTCGTGACGGCAACCATTCGGCGTTGAGATTCATCACCGCGGCAGCCTGCACGCGATCGTCGCAAACGTCCCCGGATTGCGGATAAGTCCTCCGGCCTCACCCACGACGACGACGATATCCGAATCTGGAGTGACGAACAACGCTTCGGCATCGTGCGCGCCATCCGGATAAGTGGCGTGGAAGACTTCGACTGCATCGGTTGCGGCGTCACTCGGCAGCGGCTCCGGCACTCGATACAGCGTGATCCGGTTCCTCGTGCCGCTGTTGTCGCCGATGTCTGCGATGTAAAGACACGAACCGTGCGCGCACGGTCCGACGGCGATGTCTTCCCAGTCATCCACCTGCGCACCAGCGACGCGCACGCGTCCCTTGATAGCGCCGCGTTCGTGCAGCGCGAAGATCACCGGATCTCCGGAGTCGTTGTGTGCCCAGAAGACTCCAGGCGTGCGGTGGCTCGCCGCCACGCCGCTCGCTTCGGGAAGGTCGGCAAGCCGGACGATTTCTGATGCCACTCTGCAGGTCGGCTGCTGCGATGACGCTTCAATCGGCCACAATACAACTGCCGCGGCAAGCGCAAGGGCAACGGTCGGGCAGTGTCGAGTCTTAATCACACGAGTGTGGGTTCGATTCCCACCTCCGGCACCATAGAGCCAAGCACTTATCGTCATGAGCTAGAAGCGAATGTTCGCTCGCGCGTGAAAGATTGCGGGAGGAATCCCTGCGGCGCGTGCGCGGTGCAGAATTAGACTGCACATGGATCGCAGCTTGGGGTGAACGTAATAGTTCGCGGACAGGTCCCACTGATTCAACGGCGTCGCCAGATTCCTCGTGCTACCAAAACGGGTTCCGAACTCCAGGTGATGAAAACCGGGGTGCACCGTGCGTGGATAGATCCTCCAGGCGCCGAACAGGTATGCGGCGAGTTTTCGGGGATCGTCGCCGGTCTGTTGGCGATCCACCTCGGCGGCGATGTGGAACAAACGGCGTTCGAACGACACGTCGGCGCCCGTGCGCGTGCGCATGCCGTCCGGCTGTGCCCCCTTCATCGCATTGACGCCCAGCTGAAGGCCATTGAGACGCGGTGGCCTCATCGTGAGGCGCACGATACCATCCTTTGCGCTGTTGTTGTCCGGGACGTTCTGGCGCGTCCCGTTCGTCACAGCGGCCGCATAGGACAGCCATCCCAAGAAGGGCCGCTCGTTCGACACGATGATGCCGGCGTCGCGCGACGCGACCAGCTCGGTCGCGATGCGTTCGGTGAATGCGAGGACGTTCGATGAAAACAGGTACTGCTCGAGTCCGAACGGCATCACCATCTGTCCCACCCGCACCGTGGCGGCCGGGAAATACTTCAATGTGACGTAGGCGTCGCGAAGGACTGGTGTGCTGGTGGCCTCGGCACTGACCGTCCAGTCGATCGCCCCGGTAATAGCTCCACTTCCCAGCAGACGAACGCGGCGGAAGCGAAAGGTATCGGCCGCGTCTGTCTCATCACCGAGCGGCGCCAGGTAGTCGTATTGAATGTAGCCGCCGAGACGTATCTGTGGAGGAGCGTCCGGGGGAGCGTCCTCCGGTATTTGCGCGCCGGCTACGGCTGGGAGAAAAATTAAGAGGAACACCACTGTCCACACGATTCGCATGAAACCGAAAGATATTACTGGGCAGGATCTCGTTCGGATGAACGCGAGTTTGACTGCTTTCTGCGGCACGCGCTCGAATTCTTCGACTTTGCTACGCGTCGCATCAGCCGTGTCGCCAGCCTCGAACGAGAGCCGCAGCCACTTGAAGGAGGGCTGGCCGAACTTCCGGTAGCGCCGCCCGGGATCCAGGCGTCCATCGGAACTCCATGCCGAGGCTTTCCAGTTTCCTAACGATCTTGAGAGACAGTGAAGCGCGACGACGCCCTACCTGCTTGGAAGGAATTGGTGCCCCTAACTTTCGCCAGTTGGAACCATGTTCGTGACTGGTTCGGACGACTTGCGGGTCTGCGATCAGCTGTACCGCTACCCGGCACTATCGCCTGACCACGTGCGAGAAATGCCGCACGAGCCACATCAGTAATACCGCCTGCCAGACCAGCCCGATCAGCGCGTGCACCAGCGCCGACGCTGTCGCTCCCTCGTCGAACAGCCAGAAGACCTTCAGCGGCCAATAGTGCGGCACGACGCCGAACGCGCTCTGCCATGGACCGGTCACGAAGTACGACACGATACAAGGCACCAATACAACGCCGACCGCCTTGGCCAGTGCGAATCCCTGCACCTTGTTCGCCGCGAACGTGCCGAGGAACAGCGCGTATATCGGAGCGAGCGGCGCCGCGGTAATCGCGGTCACCACCACCTGCAGCGTCGTCGTCTCGGTCAAGCCCGCCAGCGGTACCATGACGGCGCCGAACATGGCGCTCAGGACGATCAGGCCGCTCAGGCGGTAGCGCAAGTAGTCGCCCAGGCTCAGCGGCGTGACCATCAGCGCCGTCAGCGTCTCGTCGTCGCGCTGGTCAAGAAGGAGGAAACCGACCACGGTTCCGGTCATCCCCGCCGCAACCAGCGGGAGGAAGCTCATAACGAGCGGGTAATAAGCCACCAGCTCGAACCCGAACTGCTTGCGCAGCATGTCGGCAACGGGCGGGACGGCGAACCGAAACAGCAGGCCGAAGGCAGGCGTGAAGATCGCAATCCAGCGCAGCATCGAGTCCCGCGCCACGTTGCGGGCATCGATGGCACCCAGCGCGCGGAAAGCGGCAGCCGTCCTCATCGGCTTCGCAGCCGGCGCAGAGCGCGGCGGCTCCAGAACGACACCGGAATAATCCAGAGTAGTGGGTAGCCAATCGCATACACCAGCCAGCCCGGCGTGTACGGCGCGTGCATCCGCATCAACTCGAGCGGCCCCAGGATAGGGTGCGGCAGGTACCACTCTCGGGCGCCAATCCCGAAGTATCCCAGCACCGGCAGTGAGAGAACGGCCGTGTACAGCACCGACGGCATGATGAACTCATTGATCGATTCGTAGTTGACGATCAGCGCGACGCCTGACAGGCAGAACAGCACGGCGGCGAGCCCGATCCCGAGGGACATTACGACGAGTCGTCCGTCGAGCCCCGCCACGGCGGTGGCAATCAGCAGGCTCTCGACGAGCGAGAGTGCCGTGAGCGTCAGGACTTTGGAAGCCAGATACTCGTCCGTGCGCAATGGTGTGACGCTCTGGGCGGCAAACGTGCCTTCGTCGCGCTCCAGCAACAGCAACGCGCTCACGAAATAGAACGTGTTGACGACAATGTTCTCGAGAACCACCACCGGCAGGAGTAGCGCCGCGACCTCTGGCGGCAGCCAGCGCAGGAGCACGACCGAGCATGCCACCACGAACGCGGTGGCGAGGTAGAACCCGTTGCGAAACTGGACTCGCACGTCGGTCCCGAGCGTCGCCGCGAGTCGCGTCATGTCAACGCCCGCCCTGTGACGCGGATGAACACATCCGCCAACGTCGCCTCGCGCGTGTGGATCGTCTGCACCTCGGATTCACGGAGCACCTGCTGGAAGACGGCGTTGTCCGCAAGGCCGTCGAGCGGAAAGTCCGCATGAACCGTGCGGTTGCCGGAACGGTACTCGATTCGCACGGCCCGTTCGCCGTGCTCTAGCTTCAGCGCACGGGGCGAATCGATACAGGCGATGCGGCCGTCGACGATGAACGCGATGCGGTCGCACAACTCGTCGGCCGCAGCCATGTCGTGCGTGGTGAGAAAGACAGTTGCCCCAGCATCCCGCTCGGCCCTAATAAGGTCTTTGACGCGCTGCATGTTCACGGGATCGAGTCCGCCCGTTGGCTCGTCCAGAAATATCAGCTCCGGCTTGTTCAGCAGGCAACGCGCGATGCTCAGACGGCACTTCATGCCCTTCGAGTACTCGCCCACGCGCCGGTTGCCGTCGCTCTGGAGCCCGACGGATTCGAGCAGCGCTGCGGGGGCATGCGTCGTTTCGTGATACAGCGCGGCGAAATAGCGCAGGTTCTCCTCGCCGGTGAGCTTGAGGAAGTGATTTGGCGCCTCGAAGGAGACGCCGATGCGCTCATAGTCATCGGCGGTCCAGGCCGCGACCTCCTTGCCGCGCACGCGCACGGACCCGCTATAGCCTTCGAGGAGGCCGATCAGAACTTTCTGGGTCGTGGACTTACCGGCGCCGCTCGGCCCGAGGAAACCGAAGATCTCGCCGCGCTCGACGGCAAACGCCAGCCCACGCACGGCCGCCTTGTTCGAGTGCGCGTAGGTGAAATGGAGGTCGCGGACGTCGATCACGCTTTCGCGAACCTTTCAGGAATGGCCTGCACCGGTCGCCTATCGGCAGCAAACCGTAGCACACGAGTTGGGTAAGTGATTGACAGCGACCGCGCGAGTTCCGCGGTTCGATATCCAGCCTGGGATCGAGCGAGGCACCCCTGTAAATCGTTGAGTGCGTGAGTGGCGAAGTTGGTGACCGAGGCGGGAATCGAACCCACACGGGGAGTGAACTCCACGGGATTTTGAGTTCTCGCAGCAAAAAAGCACGCTCGCAGAAAACGCTAGAACATTGAGCCTTCCGCGTGATCTTGCCCGCGCCGTACTGTTCGTCATGGCCGATCCCGACGACGGGAGTATTCG
>JAIVJE010000116.1 GCA_020200195.1 Acidobacteriota bacterium
TTGCCGGCGCTCCGGCGCCCGCGGCGCCGGCACGCAACCCCTTCGTGTTTGCGGCGCGGGAGCTGGTGCCCGCGCCGCGTCCTGCGCCCCGGCGGATCGAGCCGGTGCCCGCAACCGACGCGCCAGTGCCCGCCGAGCCCCAGTTTGTACTCGTCGGCGTGGCAGAGGACCAGACGCCTGCCGGCATCGTGCGTACCGCGATGATTAGCGGAGACGGCGACGAGCTGTTCATGCTGACCGAAGGGCAGGTGCTGGCAGGCCGCTATCGCGTCACCGTCGTGGGCAGCGACGTGGTACAGCTCGAAAGCCTCTCGTCAGGCGCCATCCGGCGACTGGCGCTTCGCTAGAACCGAACCGAACCCGCCGAACCAAACGCGCTTCTCGAACCCAACGAACCCAACGAACCCGCCGAATTATAACTGTACGAGTCGTACTTCTCGTACCGCCGCGACCGCCCGCAGATCCCCAATCGCCCGTTCAGCGGCTTCCGGATCCGCCGACGGCCGGTCGATGTTCACCACGCCGATCGCGCCGCCCCGTCCTCGCCCCAGCGCGAAGTTTGCGATGTTGATGTGATGCCGGCCGAGAATCGTGCCGACCTCGCCGATGACGCCCGGTTGGTCGTCGTTGGCCAGCACGATGAGCGCGCCTTCGAGCGGAGCCTCGATCTCGACGCCGTCGATCAGCGCCAGCCGCGGGCTGTCGGGTTCGAAGACCGTGCCCTCGACCCACCGCTGGCCGGTGCTGGTGTGGAGCATGACGGACAGGAGGTTGGTGAACTCTCGTGGCCGCGAGCTGCGCGATTCGACGATCTCGATCCCGCGCTGCGTCGCGACCGCGCGCGCGTTGACGACGGTGACGGTCGACGACAGCATCGGCCTGAGGATACCCGCGACGACCGCGCTGGCCAGCAGCTCCGAGTGCGCGCTGACGAGCGGCCCGTAGTATCGGATCCCTACGCCGTGCGTGCGGCCTGAGGCGAGCTGGGCGATGAGCGCGCCCAGGCGGTCCGCGAGGAGCATGAACGGGCGCACGCGCGCGAACTCTTCGGCCGCGACCGCTGGAAAGTTGACCGCATTCCTGATCACGCCGGTCGTGAGAAAGTCTTTGACACTCGCGGCGGTCTCGGTGCCCACCAGCTCCTGGGCCTCGACCGTCGACGCCGCGATGTGCGGCGTGGCGACGACCTGAGGCAAACGTGTCAGGCGGCTGTCCACAGGTGGCTCGACCTGAAACACATCCAGACCGGCACCGGCGACATGTCCGGCCTCGATGGCGTCAGCGAGCGCCGCTTCGTCGATCAATTCGCCGCGGGCGGTGTTGACGATTCGCACCCCCGGTTTGCACATGGCGAGCCGTGCGGCGCCGAAGAGCTGGCGCGTCTCGGCAGTCGCGGGGACGTGCAGTGAGATGTAGTCCGCACGCCCGCAGAGATCGTCCAGCGGCAGCAGCTCGACGCCGAGCCCGCTGGCGACCTGTTCCGAGATGAACGGGTCGTGCGCGACGATCGTCATGCCGAACGGCCGCGCGCGGGCCGCGACTTCCTGTCCGATCCGTCCGAAGCCGACGAGGCCGAGGGTCTTGCCGCGCAGCTCCGCGCCGGTCAGCCGTTTCTTGTCCCACACGCCCCGCTTCATCGCGGCGTCCGCCGACGGAACGGCCCGCGACATCGCGAGCATCAGCGCCAGCGCATGCTCCGCCACGCTGACGCTGTTCGCGCCCGGCGCGTTCATCACGACGATCCCGCGCGCGCTGGCGGCGGCGACATCCACGTTGTCGACGCCCGTGCCGGCGCGGGCAATTACCCGAAGCCGCGGTGACTGATCGATCAGCGCGGCGTCGACGGTCGTCGCGCTGCGGACGACGAGTGCATCCGCGTTCTGGAGATCGCGCGCGAGCTCGTCGCTCGCGCGACCTGTGCGTGCGTCGACGCTCCAGCCGGCAGTCGAACGCAACAGCTCAATCGCGGTCGCGGGAAGCTGATCGGCAATGACAATGTGCATGGCTGGTGGGATACCACGAGATGTAGGGCCGCCGTCAGGAGCGGCGACTCAGTATAATGTTGCGTTCATCCGGCGACGTCGAACGCACCATGGTGGTGCAAACCGCTCGAACGCGCGTATTAATCGCATGCTACGAGCGATCGGCCGCTTGATTTCCACAAGGTTTTCCACATTTTCTGTGAAGATCTTATAACGCGCCGACGGTGATGTGACCTAATTGCGCCATGCCGAACTTCACTATTCTCAAGCCACCCACGAACGGGACACCGATCACGCGCCAGAACGGCCGGCTGATCGTCCCGAACGATCCGATCATCCCGTTCATCGAAGGTCCGGACATCTGGCGCGCGAGCGTGCGCGTGTTCGACGCCGCCGTTGCCAAAGCGTTTGGCGGAAAGAATCGCCTTGCCTGGTTCGAAGTGCCGGCCGGCGAGAAGGCGAAGGAACAGCACGGCGAATGGCTGCCGAACGATACCCTCGAGGCGGTCCGCGCGTACAAGGTTGCCATCAAGGGGCCGCTGACCACGCCAGTCGGCGGCGGGATCCGGAGTCTCAACGTCACGCTGCGGCAGGTGCTCGACCTGTACGCATGCGTGCGGCCGGTCCGCTTTTTCGCCGGGACGCCGGCACCGGTCACACATCCCGAGCGGATGAACGTGGTGATCTTCCGCGAGAACACCGAGGACGTCTACGCCGGCATCGAGTGGGCGAGCGGTACGCCTGAGGCAGACAGGATCATTCAGTTTCTCGAGCGGGAAATGGGCAAACGCATTCGCCCCGACTCCGGGATCGGCATCAAGCCGATTTCAGAGACCGGCACCAAGCGGCTCGTGCGCATGGCGCTCACATATGCCGTCGAGAACCGCCGCAAGACAGTCACGATCGTGCACAAAGGCAACATCATGAAGTTCACAGAGGGCGCGTTCCGCGACTGGGGCTATGAGGTCGCCAAAGCTGAGTTCCGGGAGCACATCGTGACCGAGGACGAAGTCTGGAACGGCGCGTCGCGCGACGGAAAAATTCTGGTGAACGACCGCATCGCCGACAGCGTGTTCCAGCAGATTCTGACGCGGACGGCCGACTACGACGTCTTCGCGACACCGAATCTCAACGGCGACTATCTCTCTGACGCCTGCGCCGCGCAGGTCGGCGGCCTCGGCATGGCGCCCGGCGCCAATTTCGGCGACGAGATCGGGTTCTTCGAGGCGACCCACGGCACGGCGCCGAAGTACGCCGGTAAGGACGTCATCAACCCAGGGTCGGTCATCCTATCGGGCGTCATGATGCTGCGGTACCTGGGCTGGGGGGCTGCGGCCGACCTGATCGAGGCCGGACTCGAGAAGACCGTCGCTCAGAAAAAGGTGACGTACGATTTGGCACGCCAGATGGACGGCGCCACTGAACTGAAGACGTCGCAGTTCGCTGACGCCGTCATCGGCAATATGTGAGCGGGGGAGTCAGGTTTCCATGAACAGAAAAGTCACCGTCGTCGGCGGGGCCGGCAATGTCGGCGCCACTGTGGCGCGCGCCCTGGCCGACAAAGAGCTCGCCGACGTCGTCATCATCGACATTGCTGAGCAGAAGGCGGCGGGCGTAGCGCTGGATCTGCTGGAAGCCTGTCCGATCGAAGGCTCCGACTCACGCGTCGTCGGGTACGGGGCGAACGACGAAGGGTGGCGCGCGACGGCCGGCTCCGACGTGGTCGTGATCACCTCCGGCGTCCCGCGCAAACCGGGGATGAGCCGCGACGACCTCCTCGGGATCAACTACAAGATCATGCAGTCGGTCACCGAGCAGATTGTCAAGTACTCGCCCAACACCATCATCGTCCCGGTCGCCAATCCTCTGGATGCGATGTGCCAGGCGGTGTACCGGCTGAGCCGGTTCTCGCGCGAACGGGTGATCGGGATGGCCGGCGTGCTCGATTCCGCGCGCATGCGGACGTTCATCGCGATGGAGCTGAACGTATCGGTTGAGAACATTCATGCGTTCGTGCTCGGCGGGCATGGCGACACGATGGTGCCGCTGCCGCGGTACTCCACGGTCGCGGGCATTCCGATCACCGAGCTGTTGTCGCCCGAGCGGATAGACGCCATCAGCAAGCGAACCGCGCGAGGCGGCCTCGAGATCACCGAGCTCGTGGGGACCAGTGCCTGGTACGCGCCGGGATCCGCGACCGCCGAGATGGTCGAAGCAATCCTGAAGGACAAGAAGAAGATCCTGCCGTGCTCGGTGTTCCTGCAGGGAGAGTACGGCATCAACGATCTGTTCGTCGGGGTCCCCGTCAAGCTGGGCGCGCGCGGGATCGAAGAGATCATTCAGATCAAGCTGACTGCCGAGGAAGACGCCGCGCTGAAGAAGTCGGCGGGAGCCGTCAAGGAGTTGACGGACGTGATAAAGGTCTGAGGCGTCCTCGCCCCAGGAGCAGAAGGAACATCGCTATCCCTGCGAGGGAAACGTGCCGGCCATACTCTACGGAGGCGGGACGATAGCTGAAGGTCACAGTGTGCTCGCCCGCCGGCACGCTGACTCCTCGGAACGCATAGTTGGTCCGGTGGATGGGTACCTCGGCGTCGTCGACCGTTGCAACCCAGCCCGGGTAGAACACATCAGATAAAACGAGCAGCCGCCTCCCGTCGGCGCGTGTCGTGACAACGACCGACTCGTCTGCGTATTCGAGGATGCGGGCGGTGCCCACAACGCCGCTCGCCCGCTGCGGCTCCAGGTCCGCGTCGAGCGATCGGGCCATGATCGCTGCGCGCGTAAGGTCGAGGCCGGCGCGCATCGCGCGACGCGCTTCGTCGCCATCCAGCACGGTGTAGTCATCCACGAGAAAGGCTCGCGGCTGCACGCTAAGGTTCAGGTATACGCGGGTGGGCCCGTCGTGCAGGAGCCGAAAGCGGTCCGGCGGCAACGCGATCTCGGCAGGTGTCAGCACGTACTTGATGTTCAGGAAATCCAGCAGGTGCGGCGTCGCCATGTTCACGAGCTCGTGCGTCGCGCCGTTGAAACGGAAGCCGACATCGAGGAAGCTCGTGTAGTAGCGGACCCCGATGCCGTCGTAACCGCGGAAATCCTGCAGGCCATAGACCAGCGCGGTGTTGGGTAGCAGGGTGTCGTGCCATCCCGCCACCCGCACAACGTTCCGATCGGCCTGAATGGCGGCCAGCTCCGGCACGCGAGGGAATGACTGAACCTTTGGAATCGCCGTGTGAAATCCGTCCGCGAAGCCGAGCAGGTCGATGCTGAGGAGCGTGATCGGGAGAATGACGAGAAACCGGTGGCGCACGGTCAAAACGACGAATGTCACCAGCAGCGAGGCTGCGACGAGTTCCGCCGCGTGCGTCGTTGCGCGAATGGTCGCGGTCCACTGCCGCATGTCCATGAGAAGTTGACGCTGCGATGATAAGAACGCCGCAACTGTCATGGCCATCAGCATTGCCATGACCGTGACCGCAATCGCCGGCCGTAGCCAGGCCTTCCGCTGACCACCCTCCCCCTGCTCGAACAGCGCGTCGAAACCAATCGCGCTCGCGATGATCACGCCCGCGATCGCGATCAGACCAAATCGCGACAGGGCCGCAACCTGCAGGGCCGGAATCACCATCCTCATGAAGCGCGCCAGAGGCGTGCCGTACATGATGAGGATGGCCAGCACACCGGCGATCACGAAGCAGACGGCACGGCCTCGGTGTCTCGTGTGCAATAACGCCAGCGGGGCGAACAACCACGTGACAATGCCGGGATACAGCTGCATTTCGTTGTAGTTCGTCCCGCCGAGAACGAAGCGGTTGCGCAGCGGCGTGCCATAGAAGTCAGGCACGAATGCCGTGACAAACGCCGACAGCGGACTGCTCAGGAGAACCGCCGACTCTTGACGCGCTGCCAGGATCCGGCTCTCCCGGGCGTACTCGAGGAATGGGATCAACTGCACCGCCGTGATGATCGCTCCGAGCGCCATGCCGGACGTGACCACGATAGTCGTTCTGACGACGCGGCCGGAGAGAACGCCGCGATAGATGGTGTACGCGCCAGCCAGCAGGAATATCTTGAACGCCGTTTCAGGGTGGCCCGTCACCAGGGTGACCGCGGTCGCCGCGGCCACGGCTGCGGCCGAGCGTCCATCCAGGCGCCGAGCGCAGATGTCGATGGATAGCAGTACCCACGGCAGGCAGGCGGCGACTGCCGAGAGCGGATGTTCCAGCCAGACGACCGAAAAGGGATTCAGCAGGTATGCGATGCCGCCAAACGCTGCCGCGCTCCTGCTCACAGGCAGCGACCGGAGGAACAGGTACATTCCCACGCCGCCGGCCATGAGGCGCGCCGCGACGTCGGCGGTTAAGCTGGCAGGAAACGGCAACAGGTAGTGCAGCTGGGTGAACGGTGAGAGCAGTGCGGTTTGAAACGAGGCAAAGAACGGATGACCAGCGGCGATGCCGCTGGACCACAGCGGGAACCTGCCCTCCAGGACCGTTTCGCGGGCGTGGAAGAGGAACGGGTAGAAGACGGTTGGGACGTCGCTCAGAACCCGGTTGTGGATGCGCGAACCGACAGGTTTGTACGGCTGCCAGGGCAGGTAGTCGAAAAGGATGTCGGCCTGCCCGAGCACGTATCCTCGCAGGAGCGAGTCGCGAAAGAGGTAGGCAAGAAGTGCCGCCGCCACGACAGAGAAAATCGCAGCATCCTGGAGAGCCCGGTGACGGTCAGCGTTCAGTCCCGGACTCCCGGCTCAGCAACATCGCCTTGAAATACTCCCGGTTCATCCGGGCGATGTTCGTGATCGAAATCTCCTTCGGGCAGACCGCTTCGCACTCCCCTTCGTTGGAGCAGCTCCCGAACCCTTCGGCGTCGTGCCGCTCGACCATGTTCACGACCCGCTCGGACCGCTCCAGCTGGCCCTGGGCCAGCAGCGTCAGGTGGCTGATTTTTGCTGACGTGAAGAGCGCCGCCGACGCGTTCTTGCAGGCGGCGACACAGGCGCCGCAGGCGATGCACGCCGCGGCGTCCATCGCCTGCTCGACGGTATTCTTCGAGATCAGCACGGCGTTGCCGTCCGGTGCGCCGCCGACGTTCACCGACGTCGCCGTCGCGGAAGCGCCGCATGTGCAGTTGGCACACCGTCGTCCCTGGATCCGGCCCGTGCGGCACACCGTTGACGAGGAACCCACAGGTGCCGCAGATCCCCTCGCGGCAGTCTGAGTCGAAGGCAATCGGATCTTCACCCTTCCTGATCAACGACTCGTTCACCACGTCGAGCATCTCGAGAAACGACATGTCCGGCGAGATGTCCTCGGCGGTGTAGGCGACGAATTGCCCGCGCGCTTCAGGCGTGGGCTGTCGCCAGACTCTCAGATAGATGCGCATTTTTCGACGCTTGTGGTTTTGAGCTGAAAGCTGATGGCTGACGGCTTACTTGTAACTTCTCTGACTCGGCTTGACGTACTCGAACGTCAACGGTTCCTTGTGCAGAGTCGGCGGCTTGGTTCCCTGGTACTCCCAAGCCGCCACGTACGTGAACCGCGCGTCGTCCCGCAACGCCTCGCCCTCCGGCGTCTGGCTTTCCTCGCGGAAGTGGCCGCCGCAGGACTCGGTCCGGTGCAGCGCATCGAGCGTCAGCACCTCGGCAAATTCCAGGTAGTCCGCCACACGCCCTGCGTACTCGAGGTTCTTGTTCAGGTTGTTCTTGGGTCCGGGTACGGACACGTTCTGCCAGAACTCCTCACGCAACTGCGGGATCTGCGCGAGCGCCTTTCGCAGGCCGGCGTCGTTCCGCGCCATCCCTACGTCGTCCCAGAGGACAGTTCCGAGCTCGCGATGCAGCTGTCGCGGAGTCTTTGAGCCCTTGACAGCAAGGAGCCGGTCTACCTGGCGCTGGGCGGACGCCTCGGCCTCCATGAACGCGTCGTCATCGATGCTGACCGGCGGGAACGTCTGCCCCGCGAGGTACGCGGCGAGCGTATACGGGATGACGAAGTAGCCATCCGCCAGCCCCTGCATGAGCGCACTGGCGCCGAGCCGGTTTGCGCCGTGATCGGAAAAGTTCGCCTCGCCCAGCACGTGAAGACCAGGAATCGTGCTCATCAGGTTGTAGTCCACCCAGAGCCCGCCCATGGTGTAGTGGATCGCCGGGTAAATCCGCATCGGCGCCTTATACGGATCTTCGTCCGTGATCTTCGTGTACATGTCGAACAGGTTGCCGTATCGAGAGCGGATGACGTCCGCGCCGAGGCGTTTGATCGCGTCACCAAAGTCGAGATAGACAGCGAGTCCGCTGTCGCCAACTCCCCGGCCCTCGTCACACACGCCCTTGGCGTTGCGCGACGCGACATCGCGCGGAACGAGGTTGCCGAAGCTCGGGTACCGCCGCTCCAGGTAGTAGTCGCGTTCCGCCTCCGGGATCTGCGCCGGCGGCCGCTTGTCGCCCGGTTGCTTGGGAACCCAAACTCGTCCGTCGTTGCGCAGGCTTTCGCTCATCAACGTGAGCTTGGACTGGTGTGTCCCCGACACGGGGATGCACGTCGGATGGATCTGCGTGTAGCACGGATTGGCGAAGAAGGCACCGCGCTTGTACGCACGCCACGCCGCGGTCACGTTGGAATTGACGGCGTTCGTGGACAGGTAATATGCGGTCCCGTAGCCGCCGGTGCACAGCAGGACGGCATGAGCGGCGTACCGCTCGATGCTGCCCGTCAGCAGGTTGCGGCACACGATCCCGCGCGCCTGACCCTGAACGACGACGACGTCCAGCATTTCGCGGTTGGAGAAGGCCGTGACGGTGCGCCGCTGTACCTGACGCATCATCGACTGGTAGGCGCCGAGCAGGAGTTGCTGACCCGTCTGGCCACGCGCGTAGAACGTGCGCGACACCTGTGCGCCGCCGAACGACCGGTTATCCAGAAGCCCGCCGTACTCGCGCGCGAACGGCACCCCCTGCGCGACGCACTGATCGATGATGTTCACGCTCAACTGCGCGAGTCGGTAGACGTTCGCCTCGCGCGATCTGTAGTCGCCGCCTTTGACCGTGTCGTAGAAGAGCCGCTGGACGCTGTCGCCGTCGTTCTGATAGTTCTTCGCGGCGTTGATTCCCCCCTGCGCGGCAATGCTGTGCGC
>JAIVJE010000400.1 GCA_020200195.1 Acidobacteriota bacterium
ATTACCGCCGTTGCCGCGGCGCGCCTCGGCCTGCAGTGCGGCGTGGTGAGCGGGCTCAGCCCGGCGGCGGTGGACCTGCTGCAGCGCGAGCAGGTCCGCGTGACGGATCTGCGGCGCCCCTCCGAGCAACACGCCATCACTGCCGCGCTCTCGACGCGCAGCAACCGCAGCTTCGTCACGTTCAACGGCGTCAACGACGTGCTCGAGCCCCGGCTGCTGACGCCGGCACGCCGGGCGGACGCGCGCCACGTCCACTGCGCGTTCTTCCCCGCTCGCTGTGCGCGCTGGGAACCGGTGGTCGCGGAGCTGCGCCGGCGAGGCGTGACGACGTCATGGGATTTCGGCTGGAACGAAGGTCTGATGAATGACGCGCGCTTCCTGCCGCTCATCGCGGCGCTCGATTACGTATTCATGAACGGGCAGGAGGCCGTGATGTATGCCCGCGCGCGGGGGCTCGGCCCGGCGTGCGCGTTCTGGCGATCGCACGCGCGGACCACCATCGTCAAGCTGGGCCCGCAGGGCAGCCGGTGGATCGCACCTGACCTCGAGCTCGAAGAATCGGCGCCAGAGGTGCGTGCCGTCGATACGACGGGTGCCGGCGACGCGTTCAACGGCGGGTTTCTGGCCGCACGCCTTCGGCGTCAGGGTCCGCAGGTGAGCCTGCGCGCGGGGAACCGCGTCGGCGCGCTCTCGACGCGCGCCGCCGGAGGGATCGACGCGCTTCCCAGGAGCCGCGCGCCTCGATGAAGCTGGGCATCATCGGCGGCGGCGGTGTCCGGACGCCGCTGCTCGTACACGGGTTGACCCGCTCGGACGTGCCGATCACGTCGATCGCGCTCTTCGATCCTGATGAATCCAGACTCGCGCTGATGGCGTCCCTCGCGAAGAGCCTGGCCGGCTCCGTGCCCGTTGTGGCGACCACCGACGTCGCCTCGTGCGTCCGGGACGCGGCTTTCGTCTTCACCAGTATTCGCGTCGGCGGCATCGAAGCACGCGCCCGCGACGAGCGCACCGCGATGGATCACGGCATCGTTGGACAGGAAACCATCGGCCCTGGCGGCTTCGCCATGGCGATGCGGACGATCCCGCACATTGTCCGTTACGCGCGCGAGGTCGAGCAGCATGCGCCCGGCGCCTGGATCATCAACTTCACGAATCCAGTCGGCATCATCACCGAGGCGGTCCGCACGGCAACCACGGCGAAGATCATCGGCATCTGCGATACGCCGACGGAGCTGTTCGAGGAGATCGCTCACGCGTTGGACGTGCCGTCGGCCGAATGCTTTTTCGACTACTTCGGGCTGAACCACCTGGGCTGGGTGCGCGAGGTCTATCTCCGTGGACGCCCGCAACTGCACCGGCTGTGGGACTCGCCGGACCGCCTGCGCGCCGTCTACCGCGTCCCGCTGTTCGAACCGGCGTTCCTGCGCGAGCTGAGACTGCTTCCGACCGAGTACGTGTATTACTACTACCGCGCGCAGGAAGCGTTCGAGAACGTGCGGCGGGCCGGACAGAGTCGCGGCGCCGTCATCGAGCAGTTGAACACGCAGCTGTTCCACGACCTGCGGCGTCCGGGTGTGGACGGCGTGGCCGTCTACGAGCGGTACCTGGCCGCGCGCAATGCCGGCTACATGCAGATTGAAAGCGGCGGCGCCGCACCCAAGGCACCCTCACCTTGGGCAGCGCTCACCGGTTACGACAAGATCGCGCTCTCGGTCGTTCGCGCCATTCACACGAATTCCGGCGCGATTATTCCGCTCAACGTCACGAACCGTGGCAATCTTCCGGAGCTCGAGGACGGCGATGTCGTCGAAGTGCCGTGTGCGGTCACCGCGAATGGGGCGCTGCCGCTCCATGTCGGAGCAGTGCCCGCGCAGGTCCATGATCTTCTACGCCGCGTGAAGGAATACGAGCGCCGCACGGTGCGCGCGGCACTCTCCCAGGATCCAGAGGCCGCACGCGACGCACTGGCGACGAACCCGCTCGTCGCCGACCGCACGCTGGCCGACCGGCTCATCGAGGCGCTGAGCGCCGCATGACCAACGAGAACGCCGGCGCGGCCCAGCTGGAGCGCGGCATGGGCCTGCTGCAGGCCACGGCGACCAACATGCTCGGCATGATCGGCGTCGGACCCTTTCTGACGCTGCCGTTCATGATCACGGCGATGGGCGGCCCGCACATTCTCTATCCTTGGCTCGCCGGCGCCGTCCTCGCGTTGTGTGACGGGCTCGTCTACGCGCAGTTCGCCGCGGCGCTCCCGGGTAGCGGCGGGCCGTACGTCTACCTGCGCGAGGCCTACAAGCCATTCAGCCTGGGGCGCCTCCTGTCGTTCATGTTCATCTTCCAGGTCATCGTCATCGGCCCGCTTGGGATCGCAAGCGGTGCGGTGGGGTTCGCCGACTATCTCGGCTTCTATTGGCAGACGATGGGGCCGCTCCAGCACAACCTTATCGCGGCCGCGGTGTGCATCGCCGTCACTGCGATGCTCTACCGGAACATCGAGGCCATCGGACGCCTGTCGGTGGTGCTGCTCGGCGTCGTGCTGCTGACAGTGGGGTGGGTGATCGTCGCCGGCCTGTTCCGCTTTTCCCCGGCGCAGGCGTTCGCGTTTCCTCCGGAAGCGTTCGTGTTCGACCGCGATCTGTTCGCGAAGATCGGCGCCGCCTCGATCCTGGCGATGTACAACTACGGCGGCTACAACCAGGTCTGCAACATCGGCGAGGAGATCCGCAACCCGCGCAAGACGATGCCCCGGGCGATCGTGCTGTCGATCGTGCTGGTAGTGCTGATCTACGTGGTGATGACGATCGTGGTCCTCGGAATGATTCCGTGGCAGGAGGCGCAGCAGACACGGACGATCGCGTCGGTGTTCATTCAGCGGACATTTTCGGATCCGGCGCAGGGGCGAATCGCCGGAGTGATCATGAACGCGCTGATCCTGTTCGTGACCGCGTCGTCGCTCTACGCATTCATCCTGGGGTACTCGCGGATTCCGTTCGCGGCGGCGCGCGACGGTCAATTCTTCAAGGTGTTCGCGAAAGTCCACTCGACCAAGCACTTCCCCCACGTCTCGTTGCTGACCATCGGGGCGCTCGCGATCCCCTTCTGCTTCCTGACTCTCGGGCAGATCCTGAACTGGCTGATCCTCGTGCAGATCCTGCAGCAGTTCATCTGGCAGTGCGCAGGAGTCATCCTGCTCCGGCGTTACCGCAAGGACATTCCGCAGCCGTTCACGATGTGGCTGTATCCGGTGCCAGCACTGGTCTCGCTGGGGCTCTGGCTCTACATCTTCTTCACGGGCCCTGTCGCCGGCATGCTGTTCGCGGTCAGTTTCCTGCTGGTGTCGGTGGCCGCCCATTACTTGTTCGTGGGACGGACCCGGACCCCATCCGCCGGGGTCTGACGGCGAGGGGGAGATTCAATCACGAGTGTCCCGCTCGAGTGTGCCCCCTGCATCTTCTGCGTCTTGAGTCAAGGGCGCGGCAACGTGGACAGGATCGCCGATCCGCAACGATCCTTCCTTCATCACCCGGGCATAAAGTCTGCTCCAGCCAGGATGCACTCTCTCGAAGATCCGCGCCGACCTTCTATCGTGAAAGGATCCGACGATGGTCCGACACGGGTCGGCGTAACCCGTGAGCTCGAGGGACGCCGCGCCAACGTCGACGCATGTCCCGGGCACCATCTGGTGCCATGGAATTCCCGCCAGCGTGAGGTTCTCGCCAAGCGAGCCAACGGTGACCGGATGGCCCTCGGAGCGAAGCGACTCGATCAGTTCCAGCGAGTAGAGGCAGACAGCGCGCTGCGGGCCGCCATGGATCTGCGGGTGCGCCTGGCGATCCCCCTCGATGCCGTTGACGCGCAGCACGCATTCTTGACGCGGGTGCTTCGGCACGCCGCCGTCCGAGACGTTGATCGAGAGCAGCACGCCTTCGTTCATAGGCGCCGCTGCGACGGATCCACGGACGTTGGCAGCTCATACCAGATTTCAACGTCGTATCCATCGGGATCCACCGCGAACAGATACGGCTCCCCAGGCACGAACTCGCCTTGCTCGCGAACCGTGCCGCCGGCCGATTCCACCGCCTGACGGGCGGTTCCGATGTCGTCGGGGGCAGTCAGCCGAAAGCCGAAATGCGCCACGCCGCCGACGCGACCGGCGCGTGCGGCGTCCTCCTCGAGCACCAGGACATCGCGGGCGCCCGGCGTCTGCAGCTGAACGAACCCTTCCTGCCGGTATACCTCGATGGCCCCGAACACGTCCTGGTAAAACCGTGACGATCGGTCCACGTCACGAACAGCGAGGGCGATGTGAGTGAGGCCAAATGTACGAACCAACGCCGACTCCTCTCGGTGCAGAACCATTCGTGCGGCACCCTCCCTGCGGAACCCCTGGTGCGGAACCCTGTCGTGCTATACGAACCACCGCTGTCTCTTCTGTCCCTGTTCGTAGTCCTTGCGCGCCTTCTTGACCGAGCTCTGTTCGGACACTTCCGACACCGGCACGTCCCACCAGCAGCCATACCCGGGCACACGCGCGTCGGGATCCACCGGCACGTACACCACCGCGCTGCGATCCGCGGCACGCGCTGACTCGAGCGCGCGCTCCAGCGACGCGGTATCCGAGGCGCGGAACACCAGAGCGCCGAGCGACTCCGCGTTCGTCGCGAGATCCACGGGAAGCGCGGCGCCGTCGAGGGCGCCGCTCGTGCCGTTGCGATACCGATAGTGCGTGCCGAAGCCGCCGGATCCCACCGAACATCCGCCATCTTCACGCCCAGCCCGCCCGCGATCTCATAGCCCATGCACGAGTACCCGTACTCGAGGTGATATCCCTTCGGGTCCCGCGTCCGCCACAGCTTGTGCAACTCGCCCGGCAGGCTTCCTGCCGCGCACACCACCACGTCGCGCGGGCCGGATGCGCGATTGACGACGGCAATCACTTCTCCCTGCGCCATGGGAGCCGCGGTCGCCGGGGCCATGACGCGGTCCGCTTCGGCGATCCATTGCTGCCGGAGCTTGCCGATCCGCTCGCGGTACTCGGCGGGTGTCCCATAGTCGTCCAGCAACTGCTGCAGTTCTTCGAGCGCGACGCGCGCATCCGCCACCACCGGAATCGACGCATGCTTGAACGCGTCCATCTCGACGACGTTGATGCCGATGAATCGGACGTCCGGATTCTCGAACGCGGACTTCGACGCCGTCGTGAAGTCGGTAAGACGACAGCCAACGGAAATCACAAGGTCCGCCTCGCGCGAGATCGCGATCGCGGCGGCTGTGCCGCTCACGCCGGTGGATCCGAGCGCCATCGGATGGTCCCATGGCATGGCGCCCTTGCCGGCCTGCGTTTCGCCGACAGGGATTCCGGTCGCGTCGGCAAACGTGCGCAGCGTGTCCGCCGCCTCGCTGTAGAGCACGCCTCCGCCTGCGATGATGACGGGGCGTCGACTCGCGCGAATCGCCTCCGCGGCACGCCGCATGACGCTGACATCGCCGCGCGCGCGCGGAACTGTCCAGACACGCTCTTCGAACAGCGCCTCTGGGTAATCGTAGGCCTCCGCCTGCACATCCTGCGGCAAGGCGAGCGTCACGGCGCCGGTCTCGGCGGGAGACGTCAGCACGCGCATGGCTTCGGGGAGAGCTGTCAGGAGTTGCTCCGGCCGGTAGATGCGATCCCAGTAACGCGACACCGGTTTGAAGCAATCGTTGACCGACACGTCCTGCGATTGCGGCGACTCGAGCTGTTGCAGCACCGGCGCCGGTATCCGGTTTCCAAAGATGTCGCCAGGCAGCAGCAGCACCGGAACCCGGTTGATCGTGGCGCCCGCTGCCCCCGTGACCATGTTGGTCGCGCCGGGACCGATCGACGTCGTGCAGGCAAACGTGCGGAGGCGATTGTGCATTTTCGCGTAGGCGGCCGCCGTGTGCACCATCGCCTGTTCGTTCCGGCATTGGTAGTACCGCAGCCCATCCTGCATCTGATCGAGTGCCTGTGCGACCCCCGCCACGTTGCCGTGGCCGAAGATGCCGAATACACCGCCGAAGAACTGCTGACGTCGGCCGTCACGCTCGCTGTGCTGGACGGCCATGAAACGAACGAGTGCCTGCGCCATGGTGAGCCGGACGGTAGAGGCCACGTGGAATTCTCCTGAGGTGAGAACGATGAAGGTTGCCGGCATTGTATCCCGTGCAGCGGGCGTGGAAAGCTCAGGTACTTGACTTCCGGTTGGCCTCCAGACGATTCTGACGAGCGCGCAACAGCCCGGCGATTACGCCGATGTTGCCGCACCGACCACCCCTAGTTACATCAGCGTCCTGGAGTCCAGGACGGAGGAACTGCAATGACCGCACGCCCGTGGGCCGTTTACCTGTTCGCGATGCTCAGTTGCGCCGCAGCCATCCCTGCCGCCGCGCAGGTGGACCGAGCCAGCCTGAGCGGCACCATCAAAGATTCATCCGACGCGGTCATGCCGGGCGTGACCGTGACGCTGCGGCACGTCGCCACCAACGGAACGACCAACCTGGTGTCGGACCGCGACGGCGTCTATCTCGCCCAGAGCCTGCTGCCTGGCGCGTATGAGATCCGTGTCGAGCTGGAAGGTTTCCAGGCCGCCACACAGGCACTCGAGCTCCAGGTCGGACAGCGCGCGCGCGCCGACTTCACCATGCGGCCCGGCGCCCTGACCGAGACCGTCGTCGTCGAGGCGGTCAGTCCGCTGGTCAACACCGAATCGCCGATCGTCGGCAAGGTCGTGAATCAAACCGAGGTCGCGAAGCTGCCGCTGGCCATCCGCAACTGGGACGACCTGCTCGCGCTCGTCCCTGGTGTGCAGGGCGATCGCTATACGGAGGAAACCGGGAGCACGGCAACGGGCCGAACCGGCGGCGTCAGCGTCCACGGCAACCGTTCCCTGCAGAACAACTTCCTGCTCGACGGCGTCGACAACAACTCGATCTCGACCAACGTGCAGGAACTCAGCACGCAGGTCTCGCGGCCGTCTATCGACGCCATCAACGAGTTCAAGGTGGTCACCAGCGCCTTCGCGGCCGAGTACGGCCGCGCGCCGGGCGCCGCCATCAGCGTGACGACCAAGTCCGGGACGAACCGCTTCCGCGGCACCGCGTACGACTACTACCGCGACGACAAGTTCGACGGCTACTCGTTCTTCATCGAGCGCGCGCGCCAGACCAACCCCACGGTGACCAAGCCGAAGAACGATCAGAACCAGTTCGGCGGGAACCTCGGTGGCCCGATGGTCCGTGATCGCGCGTTCTTCTTCGCGGACTACGAGGGCACACGGATCAAGAAAGGCGTGACGCGGCTGACGCGCGTCCCGACGCTCGGCGAGCGCAGCGGCATCTTCGCCACCGCGGTCCGCGATCCCCTCACGGGCCAGCCCTTCGCCAACAACACGATTCCGGCCAACCGGATCGACCCGGTGGCCGCCGCCATCGTCGGGCTGCTGCCGCCGCCGAATACGACGGGCAGCAACAACTACCTCCGCACGCCTGATGTCCAGGACGATGCGGATCGGTATCTGGGCCGTGTTGATCTCCGACTGGGCGGAAGCGACAACATGTTCGCCCGCTACATCTACAGCGATCGATTCCGCTACGTACCGGGAAACCTCGGCGGTGTGCTCGACGGCACGGGTACGTCCGCCTGGGGGCGCAACTACCTGAAGTCGCATGGCTTCGTCGCGGGATACACGAAGGTGTTCGGCTCCGCCATCTTCAACGAGGCGCGGTTCTCGTTCTCGCGGGGCATATCCGACGGCACCCAGGATCCGTTCGGCGAGAGCGGCATGGGCCAGATTGGCTTCCGCGGCGTTCCCGATGATCCGCTCTTCGCCGGCGGCATCGTCGGCATCGACATTGACGGATATACGCGCATCGGCTCGCCGAACTTCATGCCCAAGTTCCAGCACACGGACCAGTTCGAGTTCATCGACACCGTTTCCTGGTTGCGCGGCGACCACCAGTTCAAGTTCGGCGCGGACATCATGGCGCCGATGAAGAACGAGTACCTGGACATCCCGTCCACGCGCGGGAACCTCCAGTTCGGCGGGACGTACACCGGCAACTCGCTGGCCGACTTCCTGCTGGGTTACGTGTTCGACGCCGAGCTGTCGAATCCATTCGTCGTCAACCAGCGGCGGTGGGGAACCTCGTTCTACGCCCAGGACGACTGGACGCTTGGCGACGCGCTGACGCTGAGCCTGGGACTGCGGTACGACTTCATGACGCCGTCGCTCGAGGCGGACAACAACCAGGCGAACTTCGATCCCGCAACCGGGACCCTGGTGTTCGCGAAGGACGGCTCGATTGAAGATCGGGCGTTGGTGAAGCCCGACTTCAACAACTGGGCGCCGCGTGTCGGCTTGGTGTACCGCCTCAACGAATCGACCGTTGTACGCTCCGGCTACGGCATCTTCTACAACCTGCTCGACCGCATCGGGTCGGAAGATCAGCTCGCCTTGAACCCTCCGGGCCTGCGCAACGTTCGTGTCCGCGCGAGCGCCACGGCGCCGGTCTTCCTCCTGCGGGACGGTTTCCCTCCTGGCTACAACGACCTGTCCAACGTCGTCCTGGGGCGGCTG
>JAIVJE010000117.1 GCA_020200195.1 Acidobacteriota bacterium
GTCCTCGCGCATAACTCCACAACCGTCCCCACTCCCCGTCCACTTCGAAAGGCCCAGTCCCGCTAGTTCGCGACGCGCGGCATGACAAGCGGTTGCAGGCCACGGCGGCACGCGCGACAATGAGCCGCCGCGGCCGAAATGCCGGGCGAAGGGCATGCAAGCATACGATTAAACTCTGAGAGGTAACCAATGCGCTGGCAGGATTACATTGTCTCTACGCCGGATACCCTCCACGGTGCGCCTCGCTTTCGCGACACTCGAATTCCGGTATCCCTGGTATTGGACAACCTCGCTGCAGGCGCAACGGCGGAAGAACTGCACAACGATTATCCGACCCTTCCGCCGGATGCCGTTCGTGCTGCGCTTGCCTACGCCGCAGATCTAGCACGCGACCGTATCGTTCCGCTGACGGCCTAGCCGTGACGGCCGTGAAGCTCGACGAGAACGTCCCCGACTCTGTGGCAACGGTACTGCGACAAGCAGGGCACAACGTTGCGCTTGCACGCGATGAGCAGCTGGTCGGGGCCAATGACGAGCACCTGTTGAATGTCGCCGCTTCGGAGGGCCGAGTATTTGTCACACTCGACCTGCACTTCACTGACATTCGTCGGCATCCACCTCAGGCCACGCCGGGCATCGTGGTATTACGTCCGCACGCGCAGACGCTCCCGTTGATCCGCCACGCCGCTGTCTCCTTGGCGGCGCTGCTTCTGCGGGAGCCGATCATGGGCCGCTTGTGGGTGATCGACGACGCGCGGCTTCGGATCTGGCCTGGGGCAAGCACTGGCTAAACATGCCATCACTGCGCCCCGCGGTCGCCGGGTGCAGCTGCCGAGTGAACGCCGAGGCATCAGGCAGCAACGACTGGAAGCGACAAAACATGAGGGTCAAGACTCCGAATGCTCGAACCGCGGCCGCCCTCAAAGCGTGGGTGACACGCAGGAGCCCTCAGCGTCGGGCGCGCCGGACGGAAGCGGCCAGCAAGGTCGCCCTTCAGGAATGGTGTCGCGACAACAACTGGAAGGTAGTGTTCTTTGAAGGCGCCAAAGGCGCTCCACGAACCGGTATCGTCGATGCGGTGATGGTCGCATCAAGCCTGCGAAGCCCGACTCAATCGAGGTACGCCTCGTCCAGGTCAAGGCCGGAGTGGCAGGCTTGAAAGCGGCCGAGATCGCACGTCTCAAGAAAGCCGTCGGTGCACTTTCCACCGACTGGCTCCTCGCCGCGCACGATGGTGCTGATTTGTACTTGGTACCGGATATCCCCAAACGCGGAGAGCCCGCTGAGTAACGGGGCAGGGGAGCCGGAACGCAGCGAGCGCGTCAACGCCGCTCGCAAGATCATCGAGGAGCATTTGAGTGAAATCCGGACAGCGTGGGCAACGCGCTTCGGCGGTTGAAGTGACGAACGTGTCGGTACATGGCTTCTGGCTGCTGATCGAGCAACGCGAGAGATTCGTGTCGTTCAAAGAGTTTCCATGGTTTTGCGATGCGACAATCAGACAGCTCACGAAAGTCGAACTCCCAAGCCCGCATCATCTGTACTGGCCGGCGCTGGATGTCGATCTCGCTGTCGAGTCTCTCGATCATCCTGAGCGCTATCCGTTGATGAGTCGTGCGCGGCCTCATAGGCCGCTGCAGCCGACGAACCACCCTCGACGACAGGCTGCCAAAAAGCGTCCGCCCCGGACCGCTCGGGGCTGAATGGCAGGGCGTAGAGGCTGCGCCCCGGACGCTGATGCAAGAACTTTCATGCCCCGATGAAAACGCTGCTGGATCCGACATCCCTTCGAGAGTTCGCACGCATCGGCATGCTGTTCACGCTCCTGAGTGCCGCCTCCACTCGAACAGCCGTCGGAGAGTGTCCGGCACCTGGATCGATCTGTCAGACGTACGCCTCTGCTGTACTCGGATGTCGTCGATGTTGAGCCCGAAACCGACGGCCCTGCCACCTTCCGGGTGCGATTTCGCAACGTCGAAATGTTCAAAGGCACTCCAAGCCCAGAGTTGGCACTGTCGCTTGAAAGGACACCTGACGAGTTCAGTTTCAGGACAGGACAGCGAGTACTCGTTTACGCGCAGAAGTTCCAGAACAAATGGTTTACGGGTTGCAGCCGTGCCCGTCAGGTGATTACCTCGGACAGTGAGCTCTTGATTCTGCGGGCTCTTGCAAGCAAGCGCGCAGGGGGAGTGGTCGCAGGGAGCATTTTGGGTGCCGATGCGCTCCGACCGCCAGCGGTCGGGAGGCGCGTCTTCATTCGTTCAGATTCGCGAACAGTATCCGAAGCCATCACCGACTCACGAGGAGAGTTCAGCGTTTGGCTGGCACCCGGGAGGTACACCGTCTCGCTCAGTGTGCCCGAAAGATCGGCGAATTCCGAGCAGCCGCTTACAGTTGGTGGGGCGTCACGGTGTCTCACCGTAACGCTCGTCGACCCACTGGAAGGGAATAGCCGCACAAGCGGCGCTCGATGCAATGTACGGGCCTCGGCAGTAATTGCCGCCCTGCTTCGATGCCGGGGAAGATGACCGAAACCGACGTCGCCGTCATTCTCGAATCCGTGGAGACGTCCAGCACGTTTGGAGCGTTGAGGAATTGTCGGTTTGTTGAACTGAAGGAGGATGACTCGTGCCTACGATCATATTTGCCGTTTTCGCACCGCGCGTTCTTACACCGCTCTTCATCGGCACCGTGATCGTCTTGACGTCGGTTCAGGTAGGGCCAGTTCCCCCGCAAGCGGAGGATGTCATCGACGATCTCGAGACCTATGCCGTGTACGCAGCGGCGCTAAAAAACGTACTGGGGATCAGGCCCCCACTCGCCTTGCGGTGCTTCGGGAGACACGCCCCGGTCTGACGTGTCGAGGCGAGCGCCTTGAACCTGAGTGGCGTGAGGTCTTGGCTCGTCACGCGGAAGAGAATGCGCGTGTACGAGTCATTCAACCAGGTTTCGACTTGGGAGTGCCTTACTCTGCTGTTCCGTTATCAGACATCAGGAAGCGAATGCAGGACGCTGGGTACGACTTGTCGAAGTTCTCAGGAGAACAATCGCCTGGCGCTGAGGTGTTCGCTCGTCTTCCGGGCGGCAGATTAGTAGCATTCTCTGCTGTGGGATTCAACCTTGAGAAAACTCGCGCGATCGTCACCGTGCTGCACAACTGTTTTCCATCATCGGACCGGGGGCGGACAAAAACGCACGGTGCCATGACGAGCAGCAAGTGATGATGAAAAAGAGCAGGTTCGCTGGGTTGTCGCGCAAATGGGTTGTGGCGGGGTTGCTTGATTCTTCCATGCTCACTACCAACCATACCGTGACAAAAACGATCTATGCAGCAGCAGTAGCCTGACAATCTGTGCCGCGCCGATCGTCGGAGGCGTGCCAGTGCAGAGCGACTCAGTACAGGCGGAACGACTGAACCCACGAATTGGTTTGGCCGATCCGGAACGGTACAAGTGCATCCGTGATGCCAAGGATTGGGAGAACCCCTATTGGGTAGTCGGCCCAGACGACATCGAGGTAATTGCGAAGGGCCTCCCCTCCGGCCGAAAAACCGTTGCCTCTGCCGCCTGCAGCAAACACTTATTGAACTGCCAGTGACCGCCTGGCCCTACGGCCGGGTAGCCGCCGTCCAGGACATCGGCATTCGATACGGTGATCTAAGTGATGACGAGCCGATCGCGAACAATCGTGAAAGGACACTCGCAATTCTCAAGACACTACAGGTTACCGTCGACAGATGGCCTTGACGGACGAACGCTGAGCCAGTCACCCTCAACCGGATTGCGACACTACCCCTGGCCCTCGAGATGACGCTCGCGAACGGTCGTCCGCGGTATATGGGTGAAGCGGTGCCGAACATTGTAAGTGCGACCGCGTTTGCCCCTGATCTTCGCCCGGTCGCAAGTGAACGCACGGAGTGACCACAATGTCGGGGATAGGCAGGAGCCGCACCGCACGGAGCCTCGTGGCCGTGATCTGCCTGATGCTCGTGACGGTACTCGCCACTGATAACGCACGCTCTCAGGGTCAGCGTCAGACCTTCCGCAGTGGTGTCGACCTCATCGAAGTCGACGTGATCGTCACTGACCAGCGGGGAAAGCCGGTGGTGGGCCTGACGCGGTCGGATTTCGAGATCTTCGAGGATGGTCAGCCGGTAGAGATCGCATCGTTCCAGGCGATAGCGTTAGAAGAAGTCCATACGCCCCCCTCGCCATCTGTCTCAGGCGACTCAAATCCACTTCTCGGAAGCAATGAAGTCCCCCTTGACGGAAGGCTGTTCGTCCTTCTGCTGGATGATTTCAGCATCGGCTTCTCGGCAGGACGCCTCCAGCGGGTAGAGCAAATCGCTACGCTTTTTGTTGAGCGTCTTGGCGCCACCGATCAAGCTGCGCTCATGCTGGCGAGCGGGAGAAGCGCGCTTCAAGTCGAGTTCACTGCTGACAAACGCCGCCTCTTCGCGGCGGTGGACAAACTCGTCGTCGGCGAGATCACCACCGGTGAGCGCCTTCTTGACGTGCTGACCCGCGTTGCCACCAGGTTGGCGGCAATCAATCAACGTCGCAAGGTCATCGTCCTGATCAGCGAGGGGGGACTCTGGATAGAGGAAAGCGCAATCATCGGTACGAGGAACTGGATTCCCGAGCTGCGAGCGTTCGCCCGCGCGGCGCAACGCGCAAACGTCGCGGTGTATCCGTTCGATCCTGGGTACGCGGCAAAGATCGATGAAATAGTCATTGCGGAGACCGCGGCTGGGCGAGCCG
>JAIVJE010000118.1 GCA_020200195.1 Acidobacteriota bacterium
GTTCTGCTGGATCGCACGGTGCTCCCCTACCCCGACCGCGGCGTGCACGATCTGGTCGGCATCGACAACCGACGCGCCGGGTTCCGCATCACCGAACACCTGCTGCGCCTCGGATCGCGGCGGATCGCCTTTGTCGCGATCGAGAATGCAGCGGCGACCGTGGAGGCGCGCGAGGCAGGCTACCGCGAGGCCCTCTTTACCTGGGGCTCGCCCATCCGGCCTGAGTTCGTGCATCGTCTGGATCCCACGAGCGCCCCGGATGTTCAGCGCATCATGAAATCCACGCGTCCTGACGCGATCGTCTGCGCCAACGACTGGACCGCTGCCCGTCTGATGCACACGATCCTTGGACTCGGCTACGCGGTGCCCGACGCCGTGCGACTGGTTGGAATCGACGATCTGGAGTACGCGAGCCTCCTGCCAGTCCCTCTGACCACGCTGCGGCAGCCGACGCGCGCCATCGGGGCTACGGCGTTCGCAGCGATGCTCGACCGTGTGACGCGGCCCGACACGCCCGTCCGCGACATTCTTCTGCAGACCGAACTTGTGGTACGGCGTTCCTGCGGCGCTTCCATCAAAGCGGGCGACCAGACGCAGAGCCGGGACTGATCAGGCGAGCGCTTCATCTGCACATCCGTCTTGCTGGTCGCGTTCGTCGAGCCATACGCGCCATACGCGCCGGAGTCGCTCTGAGAAATTGGCGGGTGGCACGCCGAGGCCGTTCCGTCGATCGACAACAACGCTGTCGTCGATGCCGGCACCGTGTGCCACCCATACTCCATACGAGTAGACAACGCGGCCTGCGGCAGCCGCTATCAGGTTGATAGGGGACTAGCGGCGCTTTTCCGGGGGACATGACAGGTACTGCTGAGTCAGTTCCAGTCCTGTCTCGTCCGTGAGGCTCCTGCCAGTGTGGGCAGGTCTCCCGGCTTTGCCGGATGCCGATCGGAGCATTGAACGGGGTAATCTTGAACGGATGACTGGCCAGGCGGTGGGGTCCCGATGCGGTTGAAAACGTGGCCTGTGGCGGCGTTCGGACTCGGCAGCCTCCTGCTGCTGATTGTCGTGTCGATGCTGGCTTCCTCACGCAAAGCCCAGGACATTTACACGCAGCTCGATGTGCTCAACACTCACCATCACAACGTGGACGCGAAGCTCCGTCGCCTGCGCTCGGATGTCCATCTCTCGGGAATTTTCGTCCGGGATTACCTGTTGGACATTGAACGGGAGCGTGCACCGGAGTATCGACATCGTCTGGCCGAGTTTCGACAGACCAACCTAGCGACCGTCGCCGAACTCCGTGCCCTGGTCGACGGACACGGGGATCAGATTCTCAGTCTCCAAGCGAAGCTGGGTGAATATTGGGAGACGTTCGATCCGCTGTTTGATTGGACGCCGGCCGAAAAGATCTTTCGGAGCGCCAGCTTTCTCCGTCGCGAGGTGGTGCCCAAGCGCGAAGCCGTCCTGAGGATCGCTCAGGAGATCGAGGAGTTGAACAACGCGAATCTGGCCGCGCAGCGCAGCGAAGCCACGCGGCGCCATGCCGCGTTCCGCGACGATCTCGACAGGTTGCTGTGGCGCAGTCTCCTGCTTGGCTTCGCCGTAGCGCTCACGGTTGTGTTCCCGTTGCGCGTGCTCGAGCGGCGGTCTGAAGAGCAACGGAGGATCGCCAACGATGCCGAACGCCAGATGCGCGAGCTCTCGCAGCGGCTGGTCGCCACGCAGGAGGAAGAGCGCAAGAACCTGTCGCGGGAGCTGCACGACCATGTGGGCCAGGTACTTACTGCCTTGCGGATGGAGCTCGGGCGCATCGAGCGGACGAGAGCGCCTTCGGATAGACGAATCGGCGCGGCGGTGGCCGAATGCAAACACCTTGTCGACAGTATGGTCCGCACGGTCCGAGATCTCGCGCTTGGCCTTCGGCCGAGCATGCTCGATGACTTCGGTTTGCAACCCGCCTTGGAGTGGCACATCCGTGACTTCACACGGCGATATGGCGTCACGGTCGAGTTGACTCTGCACGGCGATTTCAACGCGCTACCGGACGCGTATCGGACGTGTGTGTACCGGGCGGTCCAGGAAGCGTTGACCAACTGCATCCGTCACGCGCACGCGCGCTCGATCGCGGTGACGATCATCGGTCAGGCTGACCGACTGGATGTATCCGTCACCGACGACGGCGTCGGGCTGAGCGCTGAACGACGGGGGGTTGGACTGGGTCTGCGGGGAATCGAGGAGCGCGTGCGAGAACTTCACGGCGTGATGACGATTGAGAGCACGCGTGGCCAAGGTACGACCCTGGCCATGCGGTTGCCGTTGCCGGCCGGCACCACGGAGGTGGCGCTTGCGCGTGCTGCTGGCTGATGACCACGGGATTGTCCGCCGCGGCTTGAGGAGCCTGCTGGAGGAAGCTGGTGTCGCGGTGGTTGCCGAAGCCGCGGACGGCCTCGAAGCGGTGCGGCTCTGCGCCGAGCATCGTCCCGACATCCTCATACTCGATATCGGTATGCCTAAGCTGAACGGCATAGAAGTCGCCGCTCGAGCGCAGAAGTTGGATCGGGCACCTGGCGTGATCATCCTCAGCATGCATGCCGACGAGTCCTACCTGCTTCGCGCGCTCGCCGCAGGCGCGCGCGCCTACCTTCTAAAGGACGCGACCGACGAAGACTTGCTCCCTGCTCTCCGTGCCGTCGCCTCAGGCAAACCTTATTTCAGCCCTGCCGTCACCGGTGTCCTCGTGGAGGACTACATGCGGCGTCTGCAGTCACGAGGTCTGACCGATTCGTACCATCTGCTGACGGACCGTGAGAAAGAGGTGCTTCAGTTGCTTGCCGAAGGACGCTCGAACAAGGAGGTGGCCACGCTGCTCGATCTCGGGCTGTCCACAGTCGAGACCCATCGCGCGAATCTCATGCAGAAGCTCAATCTGCACAACACAGCCGAGATCGTCTTGTACGCCGTGCGGAAGGGCATCATCGTTTAGTCTCACGCTCGTTCAACGGCGCCATGGGGCTCGGTCAAATGACCGCTAAGTCGCGTCCTCCCGTGAATCGGGGAGGAGGCAGGGCTGCGAACCCCTCGAAATCAATCCCGAATTCGCTTCCAAAAACGGCAACAGTCCCCCTTTCCACCCGATACCCGCAGGACGCGTTGCATGCTCTACTTGGTGCCGATGGGTGAGCGATCGCAACCGGAGGAAGAGATGCCAACCATGGATGACCTGCTGGTCTGCGTGCAACGTGAATGGGATGGGTGGCAGACCGCAGAAGTCCGATTGGGCAAGTTGCAGAGCATCCACTGGTTTCAGCCGCACCGGGCACCTCGTCCACTCCTGCACGGTTATGTTTCTTGCGCCAGCATCACCACTGGACAGATTCCGCACAACTGCGAGCGCACGGGCGGTCCGCACAGATTGCTCGTCTGCGTGCTCAAGAGACACAATGCACCGTCCGTCTACGCTGAAATTGCCCGGCGCGCTGCCGAACAGCCTTCACTCGCATCGAACGGACGACTGCCTTACTACGGCGAGGATTTCGGCTTCAGTATGAGAGAGGCGTCCGGGACGATTCGCCGACTGCGGAGTCGATGAACATCGGCCGCAAGCAACGGTCGAAGGTCAACTGGCTCGCTGCCGCGTGAATGTCTGGATCGCGTCGGCGGCACGTGCGACGCCACCGGCGGTGCGGAACGACTGCTGCACCAGGGCGGCCTGCTCGCGGAACCGACTGTCTGTCAGGAGATGCCGGACCGACGTACGAAGTTTCTCCGCGGTGGCATCCTCCCTCGGCAGATAGAGCCCGGCCCCGAGCTGAGCCACCCTCCGTCCGATAATCTCCTGTTCGCTCATCTGAGCGACGACCACCATCGGCACGCCGTGAAAGAGGCTCTCACTGACACTGTTCATCCCACCATGCGTCACGAACGCTGACGCGCGGCTGAGCACGTCGAGCTGCGGCACGTGTGCCTGCACGATGCAGTTGGGCGGCGTGACGCCCAGGCTGTCACGCGACACGTGTGCGCCGATCGACATGATCACCTGCAGATCGTCGTCGCGGAACGCCTCGAAGCAATTCCTGTAGAACGTCGCATCCACGTTGAACAACGTCCCCAGCGAGACATAGACGACGGGCTGGCGGACGCGGTCCCACGGAAAGCCCTCGACTTCACCGCGATCACCGAGTGACGGTCCGACGAACTGGAATCGATCGTCGAACGTGTCCGCGCACGGCTGAAACAGGCGCGACGTGTAGACGATGTTCAGATCCGAGTGGCCCATGAGGGTGCCGGCAATGCCCGGCCCACTCACGCCGTAGCGCCGTTGCAGCTGCCGCATGAGCCGGATGGCCTTCATGGTATGCCGCACCTTGGACAGCACGGTCCGGAAGCCCTTCGGCCGCACGCCTTGCGCCAGGCCGAACGCGAGCACGTGGCGGTTGAAGGCAAACGTGCTGATGGATGTCACCACTGGCAGACGGAGTATCTGCGCGAGCCATTGACCCCACGGCGCGACCGAGTCGGTGACGAGGTAATCAGCGCGCTCCGACCGAAAGCTGCCCAATTCGGCGTCGAGCACCTCGGCCGTTGTGCGCATCAACCGCCAGCCGAGTTGATCCAGCGGCCCCAGCGTCAGGTCCAACAGATGCGCGTTTCGATACGGACGATACTGCGCGCCTGCACGTTCGACCGGAGCGGCAAAGGTCTCCGCCGAGTAGTAGACGATGTCGTCGCCGCGGTTCACGAGCTCGCGGACC
>JAIVJE010000401.1:0-4716 GCA_020200195.1 Acidobacteriota bacterium
ACGAACCTGCGCGCATCGGCCGGCGACGCCGTGCCCGCGTCGTAGACCGCGTAGAACAACGGCGGCAGATCCCGCACTTCGGTCCATGCCGGTTGAGCGGCATTGCCGAACGTCAGGTGCGCGGTCACATAGGGCAGATCTGGTTCCGCACCGGCGACGTCCACGTCAGCGACGAAGGCGTCGCGTGGATTCCCTTGGTGCCGCCGCGTTTCGAAGGGCTGGTGATCCAGGGATCGGGTCCCGAGAGTCAGCGGCTGTCCGTGCTGCCGCTGCTGATCGACACCGATCCCGCGTTACGGCCGACGGGCGATGTTGCCATCGCGCCCGACGACATCGTCATCACGCCCGGCACCCCGAAGCCGGGCACGCCGGCTGCCGTCACGGTGACGGTCCGGAACCAGGGACAGGCTGATTTGTACAAGGTGCCCGTATTTGTCGCCTTCGGCGTGAGCCCGACGGAGGGCGGGACATCAAGACAGTTTGTTGTCGACGTCCCTGCGCAGAGCTCGGTGGACGTCTCGCTCGACGTCGTATTCCCACAAGGCTTCGGATTCTTAATGGCGCACGCGATGCAGATGAGCGAGCACTCACCCCACGAGAGCTTGACACCCGATCCGACTCCGGGCGATGCCTGCGCCTTCCGGATCGTGAACCCGCGCGCCGGCCCGCCCCGGTACCTCGAGTCGCTCGGCGAGACGAGCGGCTGCCGCTGGAGGTAATCTACCTGGCTTTCTTGAGCTCCATGTCGATCAGCGCGTCCACGTACGGAGCGGGCGGCAGGCCCTCCGTTGCCGGCGATCATGCGGCCATTCAAATAAACCGTCGGCGTGAAGCGCACCTTCAGCAGGCCGCCGAGATTGGCGTCCGCTCTCACCTCCTGCAGCGCCTGCGGCTACCGTGCGTCGAAATCGGCGATGCCCGCCTGGTCCTTTGCCGCCTGGCGGACAACCTCCTTCGTCAGGGTCCGCTGGTGCTCGAACAGCCAGTCATCGAGCTTCTGCTGGAACCCGGTGCCGCGCGCCATCACGTATGCGGCCGCGGCCTCGCACGCCGCGAAGTGGTTGCCGCCGGGGACGTCGGGGTTGCACTCCGCCTCCAGCGGGTAGTGTTTCAGCACGAACTCCACGACGCCTTTGTCGTACTTCGCCAGTACAGGCTTCAGCACATCGTGCGCCGCGCGACAGCCAGGACACTGGTAGTCGCTGAACGTGACGATCTGAACTTTGGCCCCGCTGTCCGCCGGGACCGGCAACTCCACTTTCGGCTGCACCGCCCACCACGCCTCCAGCTTCGCGCGATCGTCGGCGGTGATCGCCGGAATCGCGACCTGCGCGGCTGCGGCAGTTGCCGGCACCTCTTGCGGGAAGTACAGAATTGCCCCAACCGATCCGGCGATGACGAGCAGCGCGAGCACCAGTGCCGACGGAGAGGTAATGAGCGTTCGTATGTCACGTGCGGCGCGACCGGGTGATTTCGTCATGGGGAATGTCGTGGCTCCGCCGGAGATGATGAATATCGCGGTCACCGACACGTAAGTGAGCGCGCACAGGATGCAGAACACTTTCAGAACGAAATACGACGCCCACGCGAGATAGAGCGTGAAGGCCAGGCCAATGGTCGAGAGAACGAAGATGTACGCCGGCGCCGTTTCGCGGGCGGCGGATCCCGAGCCATCCGCCCTGCCGGCGATCATCAGAACGAGCACAAAAAAGATGACGCCACCGAGTGCGACCGGCACACCCAGGAAGCCTCCGTACTGGCTCGTATACGCCTCGGTGCAGCTGACCGTCGCGCTGACGTCACAGAAGCTCGAGTAGGACGCTTTCGTGAGCAGGTTGTAGTGCACGTAGCTCGACACCGATGAGGCACCGAGGCCGAGCAGAGCGAACGCCAGCAACAGTGTGCGGCTTCTGGAAGACATCAACGTACTTTACTTCTTTACTTCCCCCGAGGGTCGCTAACGGTCCCAATGCAGATCGAGTCCTCCTGTCGGTGGTTCTCACCAACTGCATCGTCGCCTGACGGGAGGGATGGTCATGATGAAACGACTGGGCGCGTTGATTCTGCTGCCGCTGACGCTCGCGGGAACCTCGGCCATGTTCGGGGTTGGGGCAGGTGATTCCGTAACCCACCCACCAGTACTCAACAGCCCGGACCTCACAGTCCACGAGTGGGGCACGTTCACCTCACTCGCGGGTCCCGACGGCCGCGCCGTAGAATGGACACCCTTCAGCGGTCCGTCCGACCTGCCGCGGTTCGTCACAATTCTGAACCCGTCCAGCATCAAGACAGGGCCACACGGTTATCTGCCGGTGCTCAGGTCGACGGTCCGCATGGAAACGCCGGTCATCTACTTCTACTCTGGCCGCGAGCAGACCGTGAACGCCAGCGTCCGGCTTCCGCACGGCTTGATCACCGAGTGGTATCCGCAAGCGAGAGTTCCGCCGGTCCCCGCCATGACCCCGCTGGCGAAGATGACGGGCGGCATTGCGTGGAACGATGTCCGAATCTCACCGCTGCCGCGCGGCCAGTTTCCGGTTGAAGCCGGCAAGAGCCACTACTATGCGGCCCGCGAAACAGACGCTTCGCCCGTCCAGGTGGGATCGCAGCATGAAAAGTTCCTGTTCTATCGGGGCGTGGCCAGTTTCCCGATACCTGTCTCGGCCAGGGTGAACCAGGACAGAACAATTGCGGTGGAGAACACCGGGACCCACGACATCGGGCTCTTTGTCCTCTTCGAGAAGCGGGGCGGTCGTCTCGGTTATCGCGTGGTGCGCGGCAGTCCACGACAGGTCACGCTGTCGCGGCCGGTACTCACAGGCGACTTCGAATCGCTTCGACAGGATCTGCAGACGGCGCTGACCGGGGAAGGCCTGTATCCCCGCGAAGCCGCTGCGATGATCGAGACCTGGCGCGATTCGTGGTTCGAGGAAGGGACGCGGCTCTTCTACGTGATCCCTCGCGCCGGGGTCGATGCCATTTTGCCGCTCGACATCGAACCGCGTCCCGGCGACGTCGTGCGCGTGTTCGTGGGCCGAATCGAGATCGTCACCCCGGAGATGCACACCTCCGCGTCCCGGCGCTTCCGGCGTTGAAAGCTAGCGCAGTTGGCTCGCGAACGCCGCCTCGAGCTGTATGCGGGTGATGATGAATCGGCCGCTGATCCCTGGCGCCGGGAATTCCCGCTCGAACTCGTACACAGCGCCACCGTCGGTCGCGACGATCCGGTCGGGATGGTTCGTGGAGCACTCGCGCAGCGGCACGTACGCCGCCTGTGCGTACCGCACCTGGCTGCAACCCATTGCGATCCCCTTGATGCCGTGGTTGGTGGCCAGCGCGCTCACGTTCACGCGCGGCACCGCTGAGATGCGCATCCAGGTGTCGCGCTGGATGGAGTACACCTCGAGACCAGGGTAGCTGGACTCCGGAACGTCGTGTCGTCCAGCATCCGCGCGTCCACCGCCCCACGCGAAGACATACGTGTCATCAGCGTAGCGAACGAAGCTGTTGCGCCCGGCAGTGGGCCGGTCCGCAACGTCGAACCGCGACCAGCGTTGTGCGTGCTCATCCAGCATGATGATCCCGATCCCATTCGTGCCCATCCAGATCCGATCGGGCGTGCCGACAAGGCCGTAAATGTCATTGGAGACCGGGTCTGAGATTGTTCCCGGGTCGTACCACCCGGCTGCTTCAGCGAGCGCGGACATGTTGTACACCCGCCAGGTGCGGGTCCGTTTGTGCCATGCCACCAACCCGTCGCTGTACCAACCCAGAAAGTGTGCGCGGAAGTACACCCTCTCGCCCGCGTCGACGGGACCCCACCCGTGGAGACCTTAGCTTTCGTCGTCCGGCCCGGGTGCCTCTGTGCGGTCCGACGGAGTGCCATCGAACCTGCCGCCGGAGGCCAGCCGCTTCATAAAGGACCGCTCGGCCACGATCGGGGGTGCATCTGCGGGTGGCGGGATAAAGAACGGAGCCGCGACAACGGCAAGCGCCAGTAACCCCAGCGGCGAGGAAGTGCTCATTTCAAACGCTCCCACAGCTAGAAGGCGAACACGGCACAGACGTAGTTATAACCGATTGCTGTCGAGAAACCCGCAGATGCGCTCGTCCGCAACTAGAATTCGTGCGTGCTGATTATTCTGAGCGGCCTGCCCGGAACGGGGAAGTCCACGATCGCCCGGGAGCTGGCGCGTCAATTGCGAGCGGTGCATTTGCGGATGGATTCCATCGAACAGGCGATCCGAGAATCAGGCGTCGTCGTCGTGTCCCTCGATGACGCCGGGTATCGTGCTGCCTACGCGGTCGCCGAGGACAACCTGCGCCTCGGGCACACAGTCATCGCCGATTCTGTGAATCCGCTGCCGGTTACACGCAGGGCGTGGGTCGACGTGGCACATCGAGCTCAGGTGCCCGCCATCGAAGTCGAGGTCACTTGCTCTGACGCGCACGAACACAGACGTCGCGTAGAGACACGAGCGACAGACATCGCGGGATTGAAGGGGCCGACGTGGCCGGAAGTGTTAGCACGCGAGTACCATCCATGGGATCGGGAACGCATCGTGATCGACACCGCGCAGGCCAGCGTGGAGGACCATCTCGAGACGCTTCGAGCAGCGATCGCGGCTCGCGTTCGCTGAATCAGGCTGACGTTCGTCCCGCCACGCCCGAATCATGCCGCATGCGAATGAACGGGTCACCTTCGTCGGTCACCTT
>JAIVJE010000401.1:4770-5800 GCA_020200195.1 Acidobacteriota bacterium
GGGGTGCCCCGCCGTGCGGCTTGGGCAATGACGTCTTGCAAGACAGACGTGCCGATGCCACGACCCTGCCACTCGGGGAGAACCTGGAATTCGACGATGTAGAGTAAATCGTCGAGTGATTCCAGCCAGAGTCCACCGACAGCACGACCGTCAGCCTCGATGATCGAAACCGAGCAGTGTTCGAAGCGCTCCTGAAAATCCTTGCGCTGCCACGCCTCGTCCCAACCCCACGTCTTCTCGATCGCGTCACGCATGGTGAGGCAGTGGAGCGAGAACAGAAAGCCTTTGTCCGATTCCGTTGCGGGCCGGAGACGGCAGTCCATGAGAAACGGTACTCCAATGCAAAGCAAGTAGCACTTAGACTCCCAACGGCCGGGGCAGGGCGGTTCAAGGCCGCCGGATCGCGCGCGTCATGTCTGCACTCGCGTGGCGGCACCTCGAACGTCGCGGCTCGAGAGCGACCTTGGGCCGCGCGGCACGCGAAGAGTCAAAACGGTGGCGCACGACGTCGAGGGACGCTATACCTCGCGGTCGTCGTCGTGCTCGGTCGTCCCCTTCGAGTAGTCCGGGTCGTCCGTCCGGGGCTCGACCCGCGTCTGCCTGTGCCGAATCTGCTCGAGGTCGGTAGGATCGGCGACCGGCTCTGCCATCTCTTCTTCGACCAACCGGGTCAATGGGCCTGGGCGTTCGCTGTTCTCGGGCTTTTTCTCATCCATGGCGGATCCCCAATCACGAAACATGCCACAGCGGCATCACGCCGCGTGACCCGGGGAACATTGCCCCGATCTCCAGATCACCGCGTTCAAGACCATCTGCGCGACCGCTGCAATCTGCTTTGTCTTGATCAGCTCCGCCACTGCGGCTCTGGCCCGGTTGATCTCCTGCGCGTACGATGACGATTCCGGTGGCGCCGAATAGCGGCCGGACGATTGGGCCGCCAGACCGGTCACCAACGCGCAAACCAGGGCTGTACCTGCCGCGAGTCCGCGCCCGCCGATGGTCATTGGCGTGTTGGACACGAGCCGCCGCT
>JAIVJE010000402.1 GCA_020200195.1 Acidobacteriota bacterium
CGGGAACCGGCTGATGACACCGTTGGTGACCGTGACGTGTGTGCGGCCCTGCACGGTGCGCTCCAGCGGCTCACCTACGCGGCCGCGCAACGCGCCAGACGTGGCCGCTGTTCCGTCGATCGGTTGCTCGCTCCCCGTGAGTGCAGTCAGGAAGTCGCCAACGTCCAGGTCCGTAACGCGGCTCTCCAGCGTCCAGCGCGCGGGTGTTTGCGATACGTCGACCGTGATCGTGCCGCGGTGACCGCCGCCGTAGAGTGCGAACGACGTCGGCGCGAACGTCAGGCGTGGCCCTTCCATTTTGAAAGGCGCCTCGAACAAGGTCAGACTCAGGGGCTCGACAGCGACCGCTGGCGCACGGAGAGAGCCTGCGCCCGAGAGACGCGAGCTGGCTCTCTCGATCCGCACCGAGAGCGACACCGCCGCCGGCTTCGGCACGTGAAGAAACGCAGGCCGGTCTATGCCTGCGAGTGCGAGCAGGGCTGGCAGATCGCCGTCCTGGACGACGGCCATCTCGAAGTTGAGCCGCGCGGCCTCCCGGTCAACGATCGCCTCGCCAGCGATTGCGGCGTCAGCGATACGGCCGGTGATCTCTGACAATCGCAGACCTCCGCCGTCCACCACGACATCGGCTGCCACCTCGTCGATGCTCGACGCCTCGCGCAGGCCATCTGCGCGCCGCTCGAGCACACGTACGCGCCCCCCGTCCAGCTGTACCCGCTCGATGACTATGTCTCCTTGCCCGCTGGCGCCGGGAGCCGGAGCGACGGCGGGGAAATGCCAGTCGCCGTTCCGGTCGTGCAGCACGGATACCACCAGCCCGTGCAGGATCATTGCGTCGATGACGACGGGTTGACTGAAGAGCGAACGAACCCGTGGCACGAGGCGGACGCGGGGGACGTAGAACGAAGGGGTTTCCTCGGGCCGGCCCACCCGCACGTCGGAACCCACGAGCGCCGGCACGGGCAGCACGTCCACGCTGATGTCTCCGATGGTGACGGCCTGTCCGAGCGTCGCTGACAGACGTCGTTCCGCGGCCGCGCGGACCGCGCCGCGGTCCAACACCCAGCGGAAGCTGAGCATGATGACGACGGCTGCGAAGATCAGCGTCGTCGCGCCAATGATGAGCGCACGGCGGCGACGCGGCAAGGCGCGGACTAGCGGCTCAAGGGCGCGGGGGGATTCGGTACCCATCCGAGCTGCTGATACATGGTCAGAAAGTCGAAGCAGTTCCAGCCTTCGATAATCTGCCCGTCGCGAACGCGCAGGATGGTCATGCCCCAGAAATCGACGGGCTTCTGCGTGGCGGGACCGCCGAGCGACTCTCCCACATGCCGCGCGACGACGTGGCAATGCGCCGCAACGACTTCGCCTTCCACGACAGTGCGGACCACATGGATCTCGAGATCCCCGAGCGCGGTCTGGAACGTTCGGAAAAATGGCTTGAACTGCGCGGGCCCGACGATCGGGTCAGCCCCGAGGCCGTAGGCCAGGGCCTTCGGGTGCATTAGACGATCGATGGCCTCCTCGTTTCCCTCGTCCCACACTTCCCTGAACCACTGCCGGGCAACCACATCGGGCGTCAGCGACATGTCGTCTCCTTCCGCGCGGCAGGGCCCGCGCTACGAATCTCGCGCCGTCATACTCCGCCGGGCGGCAACACGAGTCAATACCCTCACGTACGTTCCGCACGAGTGGTTCCGCACGCGGGGTTGCCGCAAGCGGGGTTCGGCAGCGGGTAATCCTGCCCCTCGCAGGGCGGTTACAAATGGGTAGAGTCGCTCACCGTATTGTGAGCCGCCGGGGGCCTGACCGTCCGAAAAGCCCATGAAGCCCGGTAACTTCGGCGGTTCCGGAGTTGCAAGGCATACCACTTCTTCCACCACCCGTAGACCCATGGAATTCCGCGATTACGCCGCCAAGGAGACGTCCGCCCTGCTCGGCCGGCTGCTGGCCAGCCGGTCGGACGCGTCCCTGGAACAGATTCGCAGCGTGCGTGAGGCGCTGGATGCGGCCGCACGCGTGGTCGAAAAGGCCGCGGCCTCCACGCCCCAGGTCGAGAAAGAGGTCCGCGAGCTCGTCGAACGGTTGAACAGCGCTGCGGCTGCCGCCCTCCAGCGCGTCAAACAACAGGCAAAAATAGAAGTCGATGCGGCGCGCGCCGACCTGACCGCTCAGCGCGCGGAAAAAGAAAAGCTCGCGGCGTCGCTCGCCGACACACAGGCGCAAATCAACGCGCTGCGCGCCAGCCTGCAGAAAGAGACCGACCGCGCCCTCGCCGCAGAAGCCGACCTGGATTCCACGATCGACGCCCACAAGCTGGTCGACGCCGCCCGCCTGGACGCGGAGGCGAAGTGCCTGCGAGAGACGAGCGCCAGGGAAGAGGCCGAACAGGAACTGCAGGAAATCCGCGAACTGCTCGCGGCGGCGCGCGCCGAAGTCACGCAACTCGGCGAACAGCGAGAAGCAGAAGCGGCACTGAACGCCGCGCTCAACGCCGATCTGACCCGCATGCGAGAGGAGCACGCCCGGCTCGAGGCAGCGCTCGTCACGGCTGAAGCCACCGCACGCACTGAAGCGCACGCGAAGGCCGCCGCACAAAGCGAGCTGCTGACATCACGTGCCGAGCGTGAAGCGATTGCCGCCGACCTCGGCGCGAGCAACGCCCGGGTTCAGCTGCTCGAGCGGTACCAGGCAGCGGATCAGGAAAGCCGCCGGGAACTCGAAGCCCGCCTCGACGACGCACTGCTCTCGGAGACACTCCTGCGCGAAGATCTCTCCAGCGCCAATGCCGATCGGGAAACAATGGCGGCCGAGCTTGGCGCGACCCGCACGCGTCTCGAGCTTCTCGAACGGGATCAGGACGCGCACGATGCGGAGCTTCGGCAACTGCAAAGCCGTCTGGACGACGCTCTGCTGTCGGAGACTCGGCTGCGTGAGGACCTTACCGCCGCTGACGCAGACCTCACCCGGACCCGTAGTGACATCTCCACGGCGGGTGAAGGCGTCGAGCGGCTCGTGTCGCTCGTCAACGCCGCGGTGGATGCGGCCGACGAGCTCGCGACATCTTCCACCGTCGCCGCTCTGCTCGCGGAGCTCGTCAAGCAGCTGTCGTCCGAGTTCAAACGGGTGGCGCTGTTTCGCGTCAAAGCCAACCATCTGGAGGGAGAGCACCAGGCTGGCTTCGAGGCCACTGCCGACGCGACCAAGCTCGTGCTCCCGCTGAACGTGGACTCGCTCATCACAAGGGCGGCCACCTCCGGTGTCGTCGTTCACCTCACCGGAAGCGAACTGGACGATGTCAGCCGCGCACCGTTCGGCGGCACACCCGTCACCGCAATCGCCTTACCGATCGCGTATCAAGGCGAGACCTTCGCGGTCGTCTATGCCGACTCGGATCAAACCCAGGATGGCAGTGCGGCTGCGCTCGAGGCCAGCGCCGGGTTTGCGAAACTCCTCGTCCGTCACGCCGCCGTTCTGCTGACTCGACTGTCCCAGGAGCTGAAAACCCTGATCGAGTTGCGCGAATATGCCGCCATGCTGTTGCAGGAAGCTGAGCAGATGTATGCCGCGGACGTCCAAGCGGACAAATCTGATGAGGTCCGGCGCACCAGGCTGAAGGACACGATCGACTGCGCGCGGCAACTCTTTGGACAGCGGGCCGAACTGGAAGGCGCGGCCGCAACCTCGCTGCTCGAGGAGGAGATTGCGAAAACGATCGAGGCCCATGACGGAACGGAGTTCGGACGCGATCTGACGTCCGTGTCCGGGCATGAGGCGTCCAGCCGCGAGGCGCGCCGCACCGCGTCGTAGTATTCCCTTACACAGTTCCTGCGCGCGCACGCACCTGCCGCATGTGGTGCACGGTGTGCCGCCAATGGAATTTCCGCCACTGTCGAACAGTCAAACCCGCGAAGTAGGGATGATTCGACACGGCCACTGCCTCACCGAATCGGGCCGCCACGCGCGTCAGTGCGGTATCCAATGTCGTGAGCGCGTCGCAGATCGCAGCCAGCGCGCGGTCGGGTGGAATGCTGGCACGCGGGCGCGTCATCTCCGGCGCTTCGACACGCGGAAAAAAGCCGACGTCCACGACGAGCACCCGCGCCAAGCGTTGTCTGAACCGGGGTGTGCGGGCCCGCAATTCACCGGAGGCCAGCGCCTTCTCGAGGCCGGTTGCGTTGGCAGTGAACGCAAGGGTCAAGTGTTCGAGGATCTCGGCGATGGACCATCGACCGGCGACGGGGCGCGCCATGACCCGCGCGTCCAGCGTGCCGGCCGCCTCTTCAATCGCATCGAGCGCTGATTGGAGGAAGGCGTCCAAGCGCAAAATTATAGCTTGCGGTCGAGGTAACGGAATTGCGGTGATTTCGGCGAGCCGCCGGAATGTAACTAGGCGGCGGGGGTGGCAAACATCGCCGTGACGAGATCTTCGTCCGATGCCGTGCGGACGGAGCGTGAATCGAAGCGTTTCAGGTCGCCGGCGCTGGCGTCAACACGCAGCTTGCAGTCAGTCGCGTCGAGAACGGCCGGGGTGTCTGCCGCCAGGAGGTACCGACGTCGCGACCGTAGTGCCCTCGGCTCCTCCACTACGAAGTAGCGAACCCTCCGGCTGGCCGGCTCGAGCAGTACGCCGCCGATTGCGCCCAATTTCTCATTGTCGTGGGTGCAGATCGTCATTC
>JAIVJE010000293.1:0-29682 GCA_020200195.1 Acidobacteriota bacterium
AAAGAAAGAAGGGGCGATCTCGCGGAGCGCGTTCGAGGAGCTTCGCCTCGCTACGGATTTCGCCAGTCTTATCGCATTCCAGTCGGCCAACCCTGCGGTGATCGCGCGCCCAGGCGAAAACAGCGGACCATCGGCGCGTCCGGAAATCATCTGCGGCAACTACTTCTCCGTGCTTGGACAGGGGCAGCGGCTGGCCGGCTGCTAGGATAGAACGACGCGGTTCCCGGAGCGCCACCCGTCGCGGTGCTGTCCGAGCGGTTCTGGCGCAGCCGGTTCAACGGCGATTCGGGGATCGTTGGCAGCAGCCTGACCGTCAACGGCACGAGCGTAACCATCATCGGCGTCGCGGGTCCGCGATTCGGCGGTATGTCCATCGATCGGCCGGCGGAGATCTTTCTCCCGATGACGCTCGCGCATCTCTTGGACGGGCTGCCGATGGCGCAGGGCCACCTGAGCGTGCGCGTGGCCGTCCGGCTGCCGGAACGCGGCGACCCCGGCGTCGCCGCCGATCGGTTGTCAACGTTGTACGCGCCGCTGTCCCCGTTCGGCCCCGGCGCTCCACCACCGCGGCTGACGCTCCTGCCGGCGCTGCATGGGATCTCGGAGGCGCGCTCGCAACTCGAGAACGCGCTGGTCGTCGTCCTGGGCCTGGTCGGTGTGCTGCTTCTCATCGCCTGCGCCAACGTCGGCAACCTGCTCCTGTCGAGATTTGCTTCGCGTCAGCCGGAGTTTGCGATCCGGATGGCGATCGGTGCCGGACGCCGACGCGTCGTCCAGCAGCTGCTCGTCGAGAGTCTCCTCATCTCCACTCTGGCGTCAGCGCTTGCATTGTTCGTGGCGATGAACGCGGGAGCGTTGCTCGTCCACCTGATCCCGTCGCGGACGCCGCTCGCGCTGGACCTGGCGCTCGATGCTCGCCTGATCGGCTTTACGGCGGCGATTGCCCTGCTGGCCGCGCTGCTCGCGGTTGCGGCATCGGCGTGGCGTCTCGCCCGCATCGATGGCGCGGCAGTGTTGCGGGCGGACACCCGTACGGCTGCGGCTGGACGCCGCACCCTGGCGCACGCGTTGATCGTGGCGCAGGTAGCGTGCTCGCTGTTGTTGCTCGTTGGCGCGGGCTCGATGCTGCGGACGCTCTGGAACCTGACGCATCTCGATCCCGGGTTCACAGCCGAGGGCGGGTTCCTGGTCACGGTCAACGCGGCCGGCCGTGTGACCGATACCGCGCGTCTGCCGGTGTACTACGAATCTCTTCGCACGCGCCTCGCGCGGACTCCCGGCGTTGCGGCTGCGAGCCTGATCCAGTTCCCCGTCATGGGAGATGGCGCGACGACAGGGACCGTCGACGTGCCGGGTTTCATCCCCGTCAGCGATGACGATCGCTGGTGCCGCGTCTTTCAGGTGGGCCCGGACTTCTTCACGAGCGCAGGCATGTCCGTGCTTCGAGGCCGCGGGATCGAGCCTCGGGACACCGCGTCAGGGGAACGCGTGGCCGTCGTCAACGAGAGCTTCGCACGGTTCTACTTCAGCGACGCGGATCCCGTCGGCCAGGTACTCGGCAAGGACATGCGCATTGTCGGA
Organism: Acidobacteriota bacterium; assembly: GCA_020200195.1. GTDB lineage: Bacteria > Acidobacteriota > Vicinamibacteria > Vicinamibacterales > 2-12-FULL-66-21 > JAIVJE01. Next base: position 1,582 of record JAIVJE010000293.1, read on the forward strand.
ATCGTGCGTGACGCTCGTGTCGACAAGCTGAGAGATCCCGCGGCGCGCGCCATCTTCGTCCCCTATGTGCAGACCAGAATTCGCACCGCGATGACGTTCGTCGTCCGAAGCGCCGGCGGCATCGCGCTGCCGGATGCTGTCGCGGCCGCATCGGCGGCCATCCGTGACCACGATTCGGCACTCCCGTTCCAGGTCATGACGTTGCCGGACCAGGTGATGCGCACGGTCAGCCGTGAGCGGTTCCTGGCGGCGCTGACGGCCACGCTGTCGCTTCTGGCGCTTGTCCTCGCGTGCGCCGGGCTGTACGCCCTCGTGTCCTACTCGGTATCAGAGCGCCGAAGCGAGATCGGCATCCGAGTCGCGCTCGGCGCGCGCCGCGCCGACGTGATTCGTCTGGTGCTGCGGCAGCCAGTCCTGACCACAGCAGCGGGGATCGTCGTGGGCTTGCCTGGCGCCTACCTGGTGATGCGCACCATGGAGAGCCTGCTCTTCGGCATTCGTCCGTTCGACGCGCTGACGCTCGGCGTCTCGGCAGCCGTTCTACTCGGCGTCGGCGCGGCCGCCGCGCTCATTCCGGCGCACCGCGCCGCATCTACCGATCCGCAAGACTGTCTCCGATGCCGTTGAACCCTCTGCGGCGGCTCGCATCGCTCCTCCGTCGCCCGCGCCTGGACGACGAGCTGGAGGAGGAAATCCGGTTGCATCTCGCGATGCGCCGGCAGGCGCTGATCGATGACGGGATGGACCCGCGCGCCGCAGAGCACGAAGCGCGGCGCCTGTTCGGCAATGTCACCACAATCCGAGAGGAGACGCGCGACATGTGGGGATTCCCGTCCATCGAGACGTTGCTGCAGGACGTGCGGTACGGAGCGCGGCTCCTCGGCCGGTCGCGGATGTTCACCGTCGTCGCGGTGCTGTCGCTGGCCATCGGGATCGGGCGGCCGCCGCGGTCTTCAGCCTGGCCGACCGTGATCCTGTTCCGCAAGCTGCCCGTCAAATCGCCCGACGAGCTGATCGTGCTGCGGTGGATCTCTGGACCCGTGCAGGCCTTCCAGTGCCTCAACGGCAACAGCTCGCAGAACGACACCGAGCTGTCCAGCACGTCGTTTTCGCTCGGAACGATCGAGAACATTGTACATGACGGCGCTCGACCGGCTGGCGGCGCTTCCGGGGGTACGGAGCGCGTCGCTCTCCAGCTACACACTGATCTCGGGCTCCGCGTCCATGTCGGTGGCGGCGCTTCCGGGGGTGCTGGCGCCGGAGCCGGGCAGCGCTGCCGCGGCGGCATTCTTCAGGAGTCACAGCACCTGGCGGCTCGTGGTCGACGATCGCTTCTTCGAGACGATGCGGATCCCGTTCCTGCGCGGGCGCACGTTCGGGCCGGGCGATTCGACAGGTTCGCAGCAAGTCGCCGTCGTCAACAACGCGCTCGCACGACAGTTGTTCGGAAGCGACGATGCCGTGGGGAAACGGTTCAAGTTGAGTCTGCGCGAGGATGCGCCGCTGCTCGAAGTCATCGGAGTGTGCGCTGACGCGAAATACACCTCCATGCGCCGTGAATTTCCGCCGACCGTGTACATGAGCTACCGTCAACAGGACCTCGAGTCCATGACGTTTGCACTGAAGACTGCCGGGGATCCGTTGGAGATCGTCCCGAGTGTGCGCGCGGCAATGGGTGAAATCGCTCCGGACGTTCCGCTGGTCCAGATCCAGTCGCAGGAAGGTCAGATCCAGCGTTCGATGCGGCAGGAACGGCTATTCGCCAAGCTCGCGACGGTGCTCGGCCTGGTCACGCTCCTTCTGTCGGGGATCGGCTTGTACGGGTTGCTTGCCTACTCAATCGCAACCCTGGCCGTCGCAGCAGCCAGGCGAGCGCGATCTGCGCAGGCGCCACGCCGCGCGCGTTCGCCACGGTGACGACCCGATCGACGATCTGGAAGTCCGAGTCGGCGTAATAGAGACGATGGGCGAAGTCATCCGTGCGGGCGCGCGGAGTGTCCCCCTTGTCCGCAGCCCGTCGGTTGCCGGCCAGGAACCCGCGGGCCAACGGACTCCAGGGAATCACCCCAATCCCTTCTTCCAGGCAGAGCGGCATCATTTCCCGCTCCTCCTCCCGGTAGACCAGGTTGTAGTGGTTCTGCATGGAGACGAACCGCGTCCATCCTTGTCGCTCGGCAATCTGGAGCGACTTTGCAAACTGCCACGCCCACATACTCGACGCTCCGATGTAACGCGCCTTTCCCGCACGGACGATGTCGTGGAGGGCCTGGAGCGTTTCTTCGATCGGCGTGTCAGGATCCCAGCGGTGAATCTGATACAGGTCGACGTAGTCCATGCCAAGCCGGGTCAGGGAGGCGTCGATAGCGCTCATCAAGTGCTTGCGCGAGAGCCCGCGATCGTTCGGGTCGTCGCTCATCGGGTAAAACGCTTTGGTGGCGACGACCACCGCGTCCCGGCGGGTGAAGTCGCGCACCGCGCGGCCGAGGATTTCCTCGGACACGCCGCGGGAATACATATCCGCTGTGTCGAAGAAGTTGATGCCGTACTCGAGCGCCTGTTTGAGGAAGGGCCGGCCGGCTTCCTCGGAAAGGACCCAGGAGCGCCAGGCGGGATCTCCGTAGGTCATCGTCCCGAGGCAGATGCGAGAGACTTTCAGGCCCGTACGGCCAAGCGACGTGTACTGCATGACGTCATGGTATGCGACGGCCGGACGTCCGTTAGGGGCCGGATGTCCGTTGGGGACAGCCACCTTTATCAGGGGTGGGACAGCCACCTTTTCTCCAGCCGTCAGTCGGCCCGCTGAAAAACGAGAAAACCCTTTAGTTTTCCTCCGCTGACGCGTGGAAAAGGTGGCTGTCCCCAAAATAAAGGTGGCTGTCCCCCTCCGGGGGGCGCTCCGGCGGTCAGCGCTCGTACGGGATGATCCGGTCCCACTCGTCGGCACTCGACCGCGCCACGACGGCGACGACCGGCTTGGTGTCGCTGACGTTATAGACCTCGTGCGGGACGCCAGGCTCGATGAAGATGAAATCCCCCGCGGCGTGCTCGACCTGATGTCGCAGCCCGTCGCCGAACTCGTGACGCACGCGCCCTTCGAGAATGTAGAGCATCACCTCGAACCCGACGTGGATGTGCGCCCCCGCGATACCGCCGGGCGGAATTACGGCAACGTTCATCGACAACGCCTTCGCGCCGACGTTCTTGCCCGACATGCCGAGCTTGTACTGGATACCGTTCCATTCACGGCAGACGCCACTGCCGCGGATCCAGGCGAGGCCGGCTTCGCGCTCGACCTTCGGGTGTCTGTCGTCTGACATCTGAAGCTCCAGGGGCTCCGTGGAATACGGAGGGCACGGAGATTCTTTTTGAAAAACGTTCTCCGTGTGCTCCGTGTCCGTGGTTCGGATTCTCCGTTCCCCCCGTTTCCCCGCCGCGGCGCGCGGCCTCCGATCACTATACGCCCGCGCGATGAGAGAATGGACTCCGTGCTCAAACGCATTCTGCACGTGGATATGGACGCGTTCTACGCGTCTGTCGAGCAGCGCGACAATCCTTCCCTGCGCGGACGGCCGGTGGCGGTCGGCGGCGATCCCGCGCATCGCGGCGTCGTGGCGGCGGCGAGTTACGAGGCGCGACAGTTCGGCGTGCGCTCGGCGATTCCGATGGCGCGCGCGGTGCGGCTGTGTCCGTCCCTCGTCATCGTCCCGCCCGATTTCCGGCGGTATACCGTCGTGTCGCGGGCGGTGTTCGAGATCTTCCACGCGGTCACCTCACTCGTCGAGCCGCTGTCACTGGACGAAGCGTATCTGGACGTCACGGATAACGCCTGGGGTGAGACGCTCGGGACCGTGGTTGCGCAACGCCTCAAATCGGAGATTCACGCCACGACCGGCCTGACGGCGTCAGCCGGGGTCGCGCCCAACAAATTCCTGGCCAAGATTGCGTCCGGCTGGAAGAAACCCGACGGCCTGACCGTCATCGCGCCGGAGCGCGTGGAGCAATTCCTCCACAAGTTGCCGGTCGATGCGCTCTGGGGTGTGGGTCCGGTGACCGCGGGCCGCCTGCGTGAGCGCGGGATCGCCCGCCTCATTGACGTGCGCACGGTGGATGACGCGGTGCTGCGCGCGGCGGTTGGGAGCCAGGCGGACTGGCTCCGGCAGCTCGCGGACGGTCACGACGACAGGCCCGTGGTCCCCAATCGATCCGCGAAATCGTCCGGCACCGAGAACACATTCTCGAACGACCTCACCGACCTCACGCAGATCCGGGCTGAGATTGACGAGATGGCGCGCGATGGCGCGGCCTGGCTCGAACGCAAGGGGCTCGTCTGCCGAACGGTCACGATCAAAGTCCGGTACTCGGACTTCTCGACAATCACCCGCAGCCACACCGCACTTCCCGCGACCCGTCACGCCGACGAGATCGCCGCGCGCGCGACGATGTTGCTGGAGCGTTCGGAAGCGGGCCGGCGGCCGGTGCGGCTGCTGGGGGTGAGCGTCCACAATCTCATGGACCCGTCGGCGGAGCCTGACGGAGACCCGGGACTGCCCTTTTCGGGCCCTGACGAAGAATGAAACGGGCGCGCGGCTAGTCGGCCGGCGCGTCCTTGCGGGTGCGTGCCCGTGCGGCTCGCGGCCTGCCAGCGCTGGTCTTGCGCGCACGCGGCGCGGCGGCCGCTCCGTCGTGCGGTTTCCGACCGCGAGGCTCGCCCTGCCCTCGCGTCCGGGCGCGGGTGCGCGGTTTCTTAGCCGGTTCCGCGACCGGCGCCTCCTCGCCGTCAACGACAGGCGACGGCGCGTTCAGCTCCTGCACGACCGCACCCTCGACGACCTCGTCGCTTGGGGGGGCGGACCATTCCGGCCCGTCAGGCGCGGACCATTCCGCCACGTCAGGCGCGGCCTCGGCGGCCGGCTGCGCAGAAGCGTCCTCCTGGTCCTGCCGCTCGTCGTCCAATGGCACGTCGGTCGCGGCGGCCTGCATGACGTTCCCCGGAAATACCCGCATGACGCCCTGCCGATCGCGCTCGATCCGGAACAGTCCCTCACGCTGGCACGCCCGAAGCAGGTCGACCAGGCTCGCAAAGCCGAACTTGCGTTCGTCGAACGTCGCGTCGACGGCGCGGAGGAACTGCTTCGCCTGACGGATGTACATGGGCCAGCGCGGTGGATTCTGCGCGGCCTGGAAGAGCCGGCGCACCTCCCGGATACCTTCGGCGACTCGAGCCGGCGGCGCTTCCTGCGGGCTGGGCGCGGCGTCGCTCTCAGACAGTTCTCGAACCTGGTGCCGTCGCGGCGGAGCAGGTTCAGATGCGGCCTGACCGTTCTCCCGCAGCTCGACCAGCACGTTCCGGCCCGACTCCCGCAGCGTGACGTGACCGGCCGACGCGAGCTTTTCGGCGAAGTCCCGGAAGCTGCCCGCGCCGTACGTGCGCTCCGAGAACGTCGAATCGAGCTGCAGCAGCGTGCTCTTGAGGAGCCCGAGCTGTGGCGTCACTTCACGGTCGATGAGCACTTTCAGCGCGCGGCGCACGAGTGGGACCGCCTGATCGAGCGGAGCTTCCTTGACGGGGCCGCTCTGCCGGCCGCGTTCCGCGGACCGCCGCGAAGACCCGACCAGGTTTTCGTAGGCGATGAACTCGTGGCAGTTGCGCTGCATCACCATGCTGGTGAACGCGCGCCCGCCGACCACGAAGATCTGCTTGTCGTACTGTTTGAGCTTTTCGACGAGCGTGATGAAGTCGCTGTCGCCGCCCACGATCACGTAGGCGTTGATGTGGCTGTGGGTGAACGCCATCTCGAGGGCGTCGAGCGCGAGGTTGATGTCGGCGCCGTTCTTGTCGCCGCCAGGCGTGAGGTTGCGCTGGACCAGTTTCGTGGCGTGCTGCGTCAGCGATCGGCTGTAGTCCCCCGCGCGCGTCCAGTCGCCATACGCGATCTTCGATACGACGTCGCCACGCTCCTTCAGCGCCTCCAGGACGACCCCGATATCGAACTGCCCCCCGAGCGTGCTCTTGACCCCGATCTCGATGTTGTCGAAGTCGATGAATACTGCAATCTTCAGTCGTGTGTCTGCCAAAACCCTTCGTTCTTCCCTTCCCGCCTTCGCGGCGGCTGCCAGTCAGGCGGCCCGATGGCGCGGCGCGCCGCAGCCCTAGGGCTCAGGCGGCCGACCGGATGGCCATCCTCCCATTATGGCCCGGATGAGTGATTGAACGATCTCTGCCGTGGGTTCATTTCGCCCGAACGTCGTATGCGTAGATGTTGTCCTGGTCCCGAATGTAGAGCTTGCCCCCGGTCACAATCGGATGGCTCCACGTCGGAAGCGACCCCGTCGCGATTTGAAAGCGGCCATGCTCGCGGTATGCAGCGGGGTTGGCTTCCGCGAGCCCCACGACGCCACCTTCGCTGAACAAATACAGCCGCTCGTCAGCAAACACGAGTGACCCTTTCCCGACGCTCCGGTCCTTCCACGCCACGCGGCCGGTTCCGAACTCCATCGCCGTCAGAATGGCGCTCGAGAACCCGTAGAGGTGCTCACCGACGAGCACCGAGCTCGCGTGATGGTTTCGCATCTCCTTGGTGAAATACACCTCGCGCGCGGTCACCCCGGCGCCCGACTGGCTCAGCTCCAGCAGCGCCGCGCCGGTGCCGTAGTCGGAGGAGACGAACGCGCGGTTGCCGCGGACGATCGGGGTCGCGATGTTGGCGACGTTGTTCGCGACGTTACCGTAACTCCAGAGGAGTTTGCCGGTGTTGACCTCGATGCCGAGCGCGCGGCGGCTGGTGAAGAAAATCGCCTCGCGGACGGGTCCCGCCTCGTGGATCACCGCGGAGGAGTAGCCCGCGCTGTCGCTGACACCGTCGCTCTTCCACAACAACGAGCCGTCGGTCTTCTTCAGCGCGACGACGGACGCGTTCGGACCGCCGGCGTTGACGAGGATCCGATCGCTCAGCACGAGCGGCGATTCGCTCAGACCCCAGGTGATGTTGGACCCGCCGAACTTCTGCAACACGTTGACGGTCCACAACGCCTTCCCGGTCGCGGCGTCGAGTGCCGAGAGATCACCGCTCGCGCCGAACGCGTAGAGCCGACTGCCTTCGACCGTCGGGGTGCCGCGCGGGCCGTCGCCCCGATCGTTGTTGAAACGGTTGCCGTTCTTCGTCTCCCAGACGCGCTTGCCGGTGGCGGCGTCGAACGCGATCACGTATTCCGTGCCCCCACGGGCACCGAGCGTATACAGCCGGCCGTTGGCGGCCGAAAAGGACGAGTACCCGTCGCCCGCCCCTGTGGCTTTCCAGGCGAGCGGCGGCCCGCCCGCGGGCCATTGCTTCAACAGTCCTTTCTCCGCGGAGATGCCGTCTCGATTCGGCCCTCTCCACTGGGGCCAGTCGTCTGCGGCCCTGTTCGAAACCACGACGGGGAGCGACAGAGCGAGCGCGACGGGGACGAGCACGTTGGCACAGCTGCGAATCGTGACCTTCATCGGTATCTCCAGAAACTGTATCCACGGACTACGCGACGGGACAGAGACGTTGTTTGGACGCCGCGAGAGGGCGGTTGGTTCTCTATTTGACGATCCGCACGCCGCGCAATTCCACGCGTGTGACGGGCGTTTCTCCAGTGACGGGCGTCTGTTCGATCGTCTCTACAGCCGCCATGCCGTCGATGACGCGGCCGAAAGGCGTGTACTTGCCGTCCAGCGAGCTGCCGTCGCCCGTCACGATGAAGAACGACGTGCTCGCGCTCGCCTGGTCGTCTCCACGCGCCATCGACACGACGCCTTTCACGTGTTTCGTGTCGTTGAACTCCGGCTTCATCGTCTTGATCCGCTTCTGCTGTTTCTCGGTGAGCGGCGGCCGGCCGGTGAGTGAGCCCGTCTGGATGGCGAAGCCGCGGACGACGCGATGGAACAGGGTGCCGTCGAAGACGCCGGCTTCCGCGAGCCTGAGGAAGTTGCGCACATGTTCGGGAGCTTTGTCCGGGAGAAACTCGATGGTAATCGGCCCTGCGGATGTGTCGAGCACCGCGCGGTAACGTGCCAGATCCACGGGTGTCTCCGCCGAGAACGGCTCCGGTTCCGGCGGTGGTGTATCGCGAAGCGTGACCGATACGATCTCGACACGGGTCAGCGGCGCGCCGCTCTCGTCCGCCGGCGTCTCGGACATCTTCTGCAGCACGTCAAGGCCTTCGGAGACGCGGCCGAAGATCGTGTACTTGCCATCGAGCGCCGGCTGATCGGTGACGCTGATGAAGAACTGGGCGCCCGCGGTATCGGGCCGATCCGGCTGGATGACCGCGGAGACCGCTCCGCGCGTGTGCTTCTCCGCGCTCACTTCGGCGCGCAGTTAACAACCGCCTGTTTGCCGGCCATATCGGCCTGCGTGAGCGGCGTCGTATAGAACACCGGCGCGGGTGTCTTGGTCGCCTGAGGTTCCGTCAGCAGAATCGCGAGGAGCACCCACATCCCGCAACTCTACCGCCTGGCGTCACATCCGCCACTTTACCCCCCTCTGACCACGACCTCGACCGGATCGTAGGATAAATACGGCGCCAGCCAGCGTTCCGCGTCTTCGACCGGTACCCTCTTCCGCTTCGCGTACGACTCCAGCTGATCGCGGCCGATGCGCCCGACGTTGAAGTACTTCGCCTGCGGATGCGAGAAGTACAACCCGCTCACGCTGGCCGCCGGCAGCATCGCTGCGTGCTCGGTGAGCGTCAGCCCTTGGCGGCCGGCCTGCAGCAGCTTGAACAGCTTGAACTTTTCGCTGTGATCGGGACATGCCGGGTATCCGTACGCGGGCCGGATGCCCCGGAACTTCTCGGCGATCAGGTCGCTGGTCGACAGCGCTTCAGCCTCGCCGTACCCCCAGTCTCTGCGCGCCTGCGCGTGCAGGTACTCGGCAAACGCTTCGGCGAGGCGATCCGCGAGAGCCTTCACCATGATGGCGTTGTAGTCATCGTGATCCTGCTCGAAGCGCCGCACCACGGCGTCCGCGCCGAGGCCGGCGGTCACCGCGAACATGCCGAGGTAATCCGGCACACCGGTCTCGCGCGGCGCGATGAAATCGGCGAGCGATCGGTTCGGCCGTCCGTCCGCGATGACCTCCTGCTGCCGCAGCATCGGCAGCCGCGCCAGCTCGCTGCGGCGGGTATCGTCGGCGTACACCACGATATCGTCGCCTTCGCTGTTCGCCGGCCAGAACGCGTAGACGCCGCTGGCCGTCAGCAGCTTCTCGTCGATGATCCGTGCGAGCAGCGCCTGCGCGTGCTCATACAGCTCACGGGCGGCGGCGCCGTACTGCGGGTGGTCGAGGATCGCCGGGAACCGGCCTTTCAGCTCCCACGCGGAGAAGAAGAACGTCCAGTCGATGAACCGCGCGATGTCGGCGAGCGGTACATCGGTGACGTCACGGCGGCCGATGAACCAGGGAGACGCAATGACGTGGTTGTCCCAGTCGAGGGTGAGCCGATTGCCGCGCGCCTGTTCGTAGGTCAGCAGCGGCTTTTCCGCGCGCGTGGCGTATTTCTCGCGGATATCGGCCTGTACCGCGCGGTTGTCCCGATCGAACTCCTGAAGCCTGTCGCCAAGCAGGCTCGACACAACGTCGACCGCGCGCGATGCGTCGAGGACGTGTACGACCGGCCCGCTGTACTGCTGGGCGATCTTGACGGCGGTGTGCTGCTTGCTGGTCGTCGCGCCGCCGATCAACAGCGGCATCGTGAAGCCACGGCGTTCCATTTCACGGGCCACGAACGCCATCTCGTCAAGCGACGGTGTGATCAGCCCGCTGAGGCCCACCGCGTGCGCTCCCTGCTCGACCGCCGCGTCCAGGATCTTCGCTGCCGGCACCATCACGCCGAGGTCGATGACCTCGTAGTTGTTGCACCCCAGCACGACTCCCACGATGTTCTTGCCGATGTCGTGGACGTCACCCTTGACCGTCGCCATCACGATCCGTCCCTGATACGATGTGACGTCGCCGGAGCGGCGCTTCTCTTCTTCCATGAACGGCAGGAGGTACGCGACCGCTTTTTTCATCGCGCGCGCGCTCTTCACGACCTGCGGCAGGAACATCTTGCCGGCGCCGAAGAGATCCCCGACGACCTTCATCCCGTCCATCAGCGGCCCCTCGATGATTTCGAGCGGCCTCGCATACTTCCCGCGCGCTTCTTCCACGTCCTGCTCGATGAAGTCGATGACGCCGTGGACCAGTGCGTGCGACAGCCGCGTCTCGACCGTTGCCTCACGCCACGACAGGTCGAGCTCCCGCCGCTTGCCGGCGCCCTTTACGCGTTCCGCAAACTGAACCATCCGTTCGGTTGCGTCGGAACGGCGGTTGAAAATGATGTCCTCGACGTGTTCCAGCAGGTCCTTGGGGATGTCCTCGTACACCACGAGCTGGCCGGCATTCACGATGCCCATGTCCATCCCGGCCTTGATCGCGTGATACAGAAATGCGGAGTGGATGGCCTCGCGCACGATGTCATTCCCACGGAACGAAAATGACAGGTTGCTCACGCCACCGCTGATCTTGACGCCCGGACACGCCTCCTTGATCAGGCGGGTCGCCTCGATGTAGTTGACGGCATAGTCGTTGTGCTCCTCGAGCCCCGTGGCGATCGCCAGGATGTTGGGGTCGAAAATGATGTCCGACGGATCGAATCCCGCTTCCGTCGTCAACAGCCGGTAGGCGCGCTGGCAGATCTCCACTTTCCTCGCGATGGTGTCCGCCTGGCCCGTCTCGTCGAAGGCCATGACGACCACCCCGGCACCGTAGCGCTGCACGAGCCGCGCCTTGGCGAGGAAGTCCTCCTCCCCCTCCTTCAGGCTGATTGAGTTGACGACGCCCTTGCCCTGGATGCACTTCAGCCCGGCTTCGATGACTGACCATTTCGAGCTGTCGACGACCACCGGCACGCGAGCGATCTCGGGCTCCGTGGCGATGTAGTTCAGGAAAGTGGTCATCGCCTGCTCGGAGTCGAGCATGCCCTCGTCCATGTTGACGTCGATCATGTTGGCGCCGCCGCGGACCTGATCGAGCGCCACCGTGACCGCGCCGGCATAGTCACCTCGCTTGATCAGCCGGGCGAAGCGCGTGGAGCCGGTGACGTTGGTGCGCTCGCCAATCATCTGGAAGTTGCTGTCAGGACGGATGGTCAGCGTTTCGAGCCCCGAGAACTGCGACAGCGCCTGCGGCCCACGCGAGCCGTCAGGAGAATGCTCACTGGCGGCCGGCTGGAGCCGGAGATCGCGCGGCGGTATTCCGTCAACCGCTCTGGCAATCGCCGCGATGTGATCGGGTGTCGTCCCGCAGCACCCCCCCAAGATGTTTGCGAACCCGCTGGCGGCAAAATCTCGGAGGAGCGCGCCGGTCTCCTCCGGCTGTTCATCGTATTCCCCAAACGCGTTGGGAAGCCCGGCATTGGGATAGCTGCTGACGTAGCACTCGGCGATGCGGGCCAGCTCGGCCAGATACGGCCGCATGTCGCGCGCGCCGAGCGCACAGTTGATGCCCACGCTGAACGGCCGTGCGTGCCGGATGGACACGTAGAACGCATCGAGCGTCTGCCCCGACAGCGTCCGGCCGCTGCGATCCGTGATCGTGACCGAGATCACGAGCGGCAGCCGCACGCCACTGCGTTCGAACACGTTCTCGATTGCGACGATCGCCGCCTTGGCGTTGAGCGTGTCGAAGATCGTCTCGAGCAGCAGGACGTCGACGCCCCCGTCGATCAGGCCGCGGACTTGTTCCTCGTACGCCGCACACATCTGATCGAACGTCACCGCCCGAAACGCGGGATTGTTCATGTCGGGGGAAATCGACAGCGTCCGGTTCATCGGGCCGATCGATCCCGCGACGAAGCGCGGCCGATCCAGCGTCGTGGCCGTCCACTCCGCCGCCGCTGCCCTGGCCAACCGTGCTGCTTCCACATTCAGCTCGTAGATCGCTGGATCATCGTCCCCATCGCGCCGTCGAGAATGAGGATGCGGCTGGCCAGCAGCGCCTCGAGGGACGCGAACGCAGGGCTCCTGACAGGACGCGGTGCGTGTGTCGAGGGTATGTCTGCCATGTTATTTGAGCGGCTTCTTCAGGCCGCTGGCGATGAGCACGGTAAATGGATCACCGGTGCGTCGGGCACCGACCCGAACCTTCACGTTCGTCAGCCCCGCCCCTTTCAACAGTCCGGCGAGGCTGTCGTCTCGGAAACCGAGGTGTCGATCGCCCAGGCGTTCACGCACCCACGATTCGCCATGCTCCCGGAGATCCAGCACGAGGACACGTCCCCCGGGGACGACGATCCGCGCGGCTTCGGCGACAGCCCGCGCGGGGTCGCCGGCGTGGTGCAGCGCCTGTGAGAGGAGCGCCACATCGACGGCCGCATCCCGGATCGGCAGCCGCTCGAGCTCACCACGTTTCCAGACGATGTTTCTGACCTTGCGCCGGCGCGCCAATCCGCGAGCACGGGTCAGTACGGCGGCGGATCGATCCACGGCAATCACGCGTGAGGCCCAGCGGCTGGCTTCGACGGCCAGGTAACCGTCACCGCACCCCAGGTCGGCGACGCGGAGCGGAGGCAACAGATGGCCGAGCGCCCGGGCCCACGCGGCCCAGCTGCGCCCTGGCACGAGTTGACGCTCCCGGGTGTCCACGCCCGCGTGGACTTCGAAGTTCTCCTTCCGCAGCCGCCGCACCTCTTCGAGGCGCGCGTCGTCTTCGCTTGCCTCCGGGGTGGATGCGGCCTGCGCAAACTGCGATTCGAGCAACGGCCAAAGCGGGCCGAAGCCATTGGCCCCGTCGCGCACGGCGGGCGCCAGGCGGTAGTAGCTGAAGCCCGCTTCCCGCGCCTCGACGACGAGGCCGCCATCTTTGAGGAGGCCGAGGTGACGCGAAACGCCGGATTGGGCGAGCCCCATGATGGCGGTCAGCTCGCTCACGTTGAGGCGCTCGAGGGACAGGAGGCGCAGGAGCCGGAGGCGCGCCTCGTCGCCCAGCAACCGGTAGAGGCCGGCGCCACTATCCATACCAATATCTATAAATCTACATCCGTAGATACGCCTTTGGCAAGGGGTCAAAAACCATTCAGAGCTAGCGTGTTGTCGAACCGTTCGAACCTCTCTTCAGCCACTCCGCCAGCCGGTCGTCCTGGGCATCCGCCAGCCGCGCGCAGGACTCCACCCGCTCGATTGTCTGCTGCAGCGTCCGCTCGGCGTCCGGCACCTTGTGCGTGGCGAAGAACGACCGGATCTCGGCCGCCTTGCCGAGATCACAGAAATTCGACAGCGCGCCGACGATGACCGTGTTGCCGACGAACTCGCCGGTCTTCTTCTGGACGTCGTCCCACCGGGCGCGAAGCAGGTCCCACGCGAGATCCCGCCCTTCCGAGTTCCCCAGCATGCGGGCAATGACCAGTTTGGTGTCCTGCGACCGGACGTCGGGCCCCAGCGCAAGGTCCATCGTGCGCTTGAGGAGAGCTGGATCCGTGAATGACGTCAGCCCGTAGAGATAGCGGTAGCGCTCCTCGGGATCGGTGGCCGCCTGGCTGCGCGCGAGATACTGGTCGTACAAAGCCGCATCCCCCTCGATCGCGGCGAGATGGACGACCACCGTCAGCAGCGTGGGCTCGACCGCACCGGGCTTGGCGAGCTCCTGTCGGATCACCTCCCGCGCCTTCGCGAGCACCTCCGCGTCGCGCGCGGTTTCGCCGAGCGACGCAATGACGTTGGCGCGAAGGGCGCGCCGGTCGTCGGGCTCTGCGGGCCGCCCGTCCCATCCGACGCCCTGGAGCGCTGGGCGGAGCAGTCCGGCCAGCCACGCGCGGTACGCCGGACGCGCGGCGCCGCGCGCAACGTACTCCCCGATCGTGTCGAGTGTGCCGGTCAGCGTGGCCATGACCGCCTCGGCGCGCTCGCCACGGAAGCCGGACGCGAGATCGAGGTACTCACCCACGCCGTCACGACAAGCCCGCACCAGCGCCCATTCGTCGGACAGCACGGCGATGCGCTCGGTGGGGGACAGCGTGCCGACGTCCGCCGCCAGCTTTTTCAGCACCTCGTCAGGATAGGCGGCGCGATAGTAGCCGCTCCCGCGCGCGTTCGACATGATCCATACCGGGCACGCGTCGAGCGTTACGGTCGTCGATTTCTTTGTGAGAAGCTCGCAGGTAAACTTGCCGGAGGACGTCCGCAGACATACGGGGATGTGCCATACCTGGGCGGGCGCGGCCCGCTGCGGCGCGTCGCGCACGTAGCGTTCCTGCGTCAGGGTGACGGTCGTGCCGGACGCTCCACAGGTGACCGTGGCTTCCACAAGCGGCACGCCGGGTTGGTCAACGAACGTGGACATGACGCGGTCCACCGGCTTTCCGGTGGACTTCGTCAGCGTGGCCCAGAAATCCTCGGCCCTGGCGTTCCCGTACTTGAAACCCTCGATGTAGGCGTTGACGCCGGTGCGGAACGCCTCCGCCCCGACCCAGGACTCGACCATGCGAAGGACGGCGGCTCCCTTTTCGTACGCGATCGGGTCGAACAGCTCATTGATCTCGGCAGGCGTGGACGCCCTGGCTCGAATGGGCCGCGTCGATCGCAGCGCGTCGAGCCCCATGGCGGCCTGGTTGGCCTGGACCTCATCGAGCTCCATCTGCCAGTCCGGCTTCCATGCCGCGATTGGCTTCGTCTGCATCCAGTTCGCGAAACCTTCGTTCAGCCATATATCGTCCCACCACTGCATCGTCACGAGATCGCCGAACCACTGGTGCGCGATCTCGTGCGCGAGGACTTCCGCAATCTGTTTCCGCACTTGAACGGATGCATTTTTGGGATCCGCCAGCAAGAACGTTTCACGATAGAAGATGGCGGCGGTGTTCTCCATCGCGCCGGCGGCGAAATCCGGGACCGCCACGACGTCGAGCTTCTTGAACGGGTACTTCACCGAGTAGTAGCCGTTCAGGTATTTCATGATCTCGAGCGCCGACTCGAGCGCGAAGCCGGTCAGCGCTTTCTTGTCGGGTGTGGAACAGATGCGGACCGGGATGCCGTCAGCCGACCCGGCGGTACACTCGAAGTCCCCCACCGCGAGCGCCACGAGGTACGTCGACATCTTCGGGGTGGTCTCGAACGTGACGGTGTGCTTCCCGGCGGGTCCCGGAGTGTCCGACACGACGCCGCCGTTCGAAATGGCATGGTCGCCCGTGTCGATGACCGCCGTCAGGGCGAACGTGGCCTTGAAAGCCGGTTCGTCGAACGACGGGAACATCCGGCGTGCGTCGGTCGCTTC
The DNA here is from genome assembly GCA_020200195.1 of Acidobacteriota bacterium. Lineage (GTDB taxonomy): Bacteria > Acidobacteriota > Vicinamibacteria > Vicinamibacterales > 2-12-FULL-66-21 > JAIVJE01. The sequence continues at coordinate 16,857 of JAIVJE010000293.1, forward strand.
GAGCTGGGTGACGGCATACCTGCGGTTGTTGGCCTTGCTGAGATACAGGCCGCGCAACTGATCGTTGAGGATGCCGGTGTATTTGATCCGGATTTCCGCGGGCCCCACGGGTATTGCGGATGGCACCTTGAATGTGGCCTGCTCCTTGTTCGCATCGAGCGTCACCACCGCTTTCTGAACACGTCCTCCCGCCGTGACGGTCACCTCCTGAAACTCGATCTCGGCGGCGTTGAGGACGATCCGATCGGTCGCGGCGGACAGCATGATCTTGACCGTCTCTTCACCGGAGAATGTTGCGGCCGCCAGATCCGGCGCCACTTTCAGATCGTAGTGGGTGGGCATCGCCGTGGTCGGGAGCCGCTGCCCATGTACGGGCGCGACACCGGCCGCGAGCGTGAAGATGAACGTCGCGATGCTGAGATGAACCGATGCCCGTGCCATAATCGCCTCCGTGACCGGCAGGTCGGACCTCACAGTGTACCCCAGCGCTCATGCGTTCTCGGCCCTGGTGGTGGCACATGGCGCGGGCGCGGGACAGACGAACCCGTGGCTGGTGCGAATGGCTGGCGGCCTCGCAGAACGGGGCGTCACCGCCGCAACCTTCGACTTCGGTTACATGGCCGCGGGGCGCAAGTTTCCGGATGCGCCGGCGGTGCTCGAAACCCGTTGGCGGGAGATCGTCGATCGTGCGCGCGCGGCGCTTCCGCCGCTTCCGTTGTTCATCGGCGGCAAGTCGATGGGTGGACGCATCGCGTCCCAGATCGCGGCCAAAGGTGTCGATGGGGTCACGGGCCTGATCTTCTTCGGGTACCCGCTGCACCCGCCAGGCAAGCCGCAGCAGCGGCGGGATACGCACCTCCCTGCGATCACCCATCCGATGCTCTTCATCCAGGGAAGCGCGGACACCTTTGGCAAGGCTGATGAGATCCGCGCGCTGATCCCGTCGCTACAGCGTGCGGAACTGCACGAGGTTGCCGGAGGTGATCACTCCTTGAAGGTGAAAGGTGGCGCCGCGCGGCAGGCGACCGTGGCGGCCGAGGTCATTGACACTGCCGTCACCTGGATGCGATCGGTCGTTTAGCCCGGATTATTCATGAAGGCCGTGAGCCGACTGCTCGGCGGCACTCATGAATAATGCGGCTACGACTTCTGCTTTGTGTCCGCCCGGTGCTTGCGGGCGTGGGCGGACTCGGCTTCCGCCACCGAGTGCGACTTCGTCACATCTGCGTCCCTGCTGGCCAGACTCGCGAGCCTGACGTAGAAGTCGTGAAGCGCCTTCAACTCGGCCTCCGAGAGGTCCTCGACGTCGATCAACCGGTTACTAGCGCCCTTGACAGCGGCCACCAGCTCGTTGAGTTTCAGTTGAATCGCCATCGAGTCCTTGTTCTGCGATCGCTGGATGAGAAACACCATCAGGAACGTCACAATCGTGGTGCCGGTGTTGATGACGAGCTGCCATGTATCGGAAAACCCGAACACAGGACCCGACACCAACCACGCCACGATCACGGCCACCGCCAGCGCAAACGCGGTCGTTCCGCCGGTCCATCGTGTGATGGCGGTCGACAGTTCCTCCAGCGGCCGGCTCTTTTTTCTGGGTGCCATGCGCCTCCTCGCGGTCGAGGCACTCTAGCACGGGCATGTGAGCGCCCAGGCCTGTCGCGACGCTCTGTGAAGAAGGGTGAAACCGGGAGGAACGGCGGTTGATATAGTGATCGGATGCCGCTTGCCGACTTCTTCGATCCGTCCGATCTGGCTACGCCGGAGCCGCCGCAAACACGCACCCGGCTTCGGGACGATATCCCGGGCGCTTACAAATGGAACCTGACAGATATCTTCTCGAGCTGGGACGAATGGGAAGCCGCGTATGCCCAGCTCGACGCCGGGATCGAACGCTACGCCGCGTTGAAAGGCACGCTCGCCGGAGGGCCCGACCGTCTCCTCGATGCCTTCAGGCTTTCCGAAGGGCTCGGCCAGCTCGCGTATCGAGTCTGGTACTTCCCGTCACTGCGATACGACGAGGACCAGCGCGACAACGCCGTCAACGCCAGGCGCCAGCAGGTGCAGATTCTGTTCGCGCGGTGGAAGCAGGCGGAATCCTGGTTCAACCCGGAGTTGCTGAAGGTGCCGCTGGAGACGGTCCGCGCCTGGATGGACTCGTCGCCGGATCTGGCTGTCTATCGATTCGCCATCGAGGATCTCTATCGCCAGCAGGAGCACGTGCTGGACGAAGCGGGCGAGCGGCTCATGTCACTCGCCAGCCGCCTCGCCGCATCCCCCTCGGAGTCCTACTCCGCATTGTCGACGGCTGACGCCAAGTTTCCGAAGATTCGGCTGAAGGACGGTGAGGAAATCACCGTCTCGTACGGGCAGTACCGCGCCATCCTTGCGACGCGCCGGGAGCAGGCGGACCGCGAAGCCGCATTCCGTGCGATGCATGGAATGTATCAGGCCAGCCTCAACACGTATGCGACGCTGTACAACTCCGTGTGCCAGCGCGATTGGTTCAACGCGCGCGCGCGAGGCTACGCCACCACGCTCGACGCGGCCCTGCACGGCGACAACATTCCCCCCCCGGTCGTCGAGAACCTGATCGAAACGACGCGTGCCGGCGTCGAGCCACTCCGTCGCTATCATCGCCTCCGGCGCAAGGCTCTGGGCGTCCCCTCCTACCATGTGTACGACTTCGCCATTCCGCTCGTAACGTTCGACAAGAAATACCGCTACGACGACGTGCTGGACTGGATCGTGGAGGCGGTGGAGCCCTTGGGTCCAGACTACCAGGGGAAGATGCGGCAGGGGTTCGCGGGCGGGTGGATCGACGTGTACGAAAACGAGGGAAAGCGGTCAGGCGCGTACTCGGCGCCGGTGTACGGCACGCATCCCTACATGCTGATGAACTACAACGACACGCTGGACGACGTGTTCACGCTGGCCCATGAAATGGGGCACTCGATGCACACGATGCTGTCGCATGAGACACAGCCCTTCATCTACTCGAGCTATACGATCTTTGTCGCGGAGGTCCCGTCAACACTGAGCGAAGCGCTGCTGCTCGAGTACATGCTGGAGCATTCGACCGACCCCACCGAGCGGATCGTCCTGCTGCAGCACGCCATCGACAACATCACAGGCACGTTCTTCACGCAGGTGCTCTTTGCCGACTACGAGCTGCGCGCCCACAGGCTGGCCGAGCAGGATCAGCCGATCACGGCCGATATCCTCACCGACACGTACGCGGCGCTGCTCAAGGACTATTACGGTGACGCCGTGGATATCGATAGCCAGACCGGCGTGACGTGGGCACGGATCCCCCACTTCTTCAACTCGCCCTACTACGTCTATCAATACGCGACGTGCTTCGCATCCGCCGCGCGACTCGCACGCGAGATTACCCATGCGCGGGGCGCGGAGCGGCAGGCCGCACGCGACCGGTATCTGACCTTGCTGAAGTCCGGCGGCAACGACTACCCGATGGAGCAACTGAAAAAGGCGGGGGTCGATCTCAGCCAGCCCGACACCGTCCGCGCGGTCATCGACCGACTGGATGACCTGGTGACCCGGCTCGAGAAAGAGCTCGAGAAGCGCTGATCGTCAGCGCCCCGCGGCGTTCCGAACCGTCACGGCTTTGATCACGACAGGCTCCGCCGGCACGTCAGCGTGCGGACCGAGTGATCCGGTCTTGACCGCGGCGATACGATCGACGACATCCATCCCCGACAACACGCGGCCGAACACCGCATAGCCGAATTCCTCCGGTGCATAGCTCCGGTGATCCAGCTTCCGATTGTCGACGAGGTTGATGAAGAACTGCGACGTCGCACTGCGCAGCGCGCGCGTGCGTGCCATCGCAAGCGTGCCCCGCGCGTTGCTCACGCCGTTCGTGGCCTCGTTCAGGATCGGCGGCCGGGTGGGCTTCTCCTGCATCGCGGCGGTGAAACCGCCACCCTGGATCACATACCCGGGGACAACCCGGTGAAACGTCGTGCCCGAATAGAAGCCGGAGGAGACATACGCGAGGAAGTTCTCGACCGACACCGGGGCTTTGTCCTTGAACAATTCGACGGTGATGTCGCCAAGCGTCGTGCTGATCACGGCAACGGGGTGTCCCGGCGCGGGAGCCGGCGCAACGGTCTGCGCCGGAGCCGTCTGTCCGCTTGGCGGCGCAGACTGTCCCGCGGCCAAGCCAATCCATCCCAGACCGATGACCATAAGCGGAACGCCGCCGAAAGCGCGCGACGACATCAAAAGCCTCCTGACGCGATTCAAATAGATGGATCATGAATCGTAGGCCCCGCGGGGCGTTCCGGTCAACGATGGCTGGGCTACAATGAGAACCGCACGGCCGCTCGGAGTGCTCCGCCGGGACGGAATCCAGACGCATCGGCGAACGCGCGCGGCCAGGCCGCCGCAGGGAGATCGCGATGGCGACAGAACTCGAGAACGAGCAGCGAGAGTTGGCGGAGTTCATCCGGGTCGGATCCACACGCGGGCCGCAGTGTTTCGGCAGCTACTTCGACGAGAAAGGCGGTTCGTGCGCGCTGGGCGCGGTGTACGAGGGTGTCTATCATTTGCCGCGAGATCACGGCAAGTTGATCCCCGATCACCTCGAACGGTTGTTCCGCTGCCTCGACGAAGTGACCAAGCGGTGTCCACGCGGTTGCAAGAAGCGACTGCCGCTGGCGTCGATGATCGTGCATCTCAACGACGATCACCTGATGACCCGCGAACAGATCGCCGAATGGCTCACCGCAGAATCGGGTGATCGCGCGATCGGGTGATCGGCGATCTCGATCGGGCGATTGCCTGATCGCGCGATTGGATCGCCCATCACACGATCGCTCGATCACCCGATGCTATTGAAAGCGCCTATGTCTTTCCTCGATCGTTTCAAGCCACAGCCCCGATGGAAGCATGCCGACCCGGCGGTCCGGGCGGCGGCAGTCGTCGACGTCCCCGAAGACGACGAGCACCGTGCGGTGCTGGCCGAGCTCGCGACGAGGGATGACGACGTGCGCGTACGGCGGGCTGCGGTGGCGCGGCTCGGAGACGTCGGCGCGCTGGTGGCCTGCGCCCGAGGCGAGCGCGACGAGCCGTTGCGCCGCGAGATCGCCGATCGGCTCGTCGGCGTCGCGATCACCGCCTCGGACACTGACGGCGATGCGGCACTGGCTCTCGAAGGCCTCGACGATCAGAAACAATTGGCGTCGATCGCCAAGGCCTCTCCACACGACACGGTCCGCACCGCGGCGCTTGGACGCGTGCACGACGCACGGCTGCTGAGCAGTGTCGCCCGGCAGGCCGCCGATCCGCAGGTGGCGCTCGAGGCAGTCGCCCGCGTGCCCGACACGACCGAGCTCATCAACATTGCGGTGAAAACCGAGCACAAGGACGCCGGCATTGCCGCGCTCGAGCGCGCCGCACAGGCGTGGGCGGGCGACGGCGACCTGCGCGAGACGCTCGACGGCGTGGCGCTGCGCGCAAAAAACAAGAGCGTCGCACGGCGCGCGCGATCGTTGGTGCAGGCCATCAGCGACGCCGAGACAGCGCGCAAAGCCGCGTTCGAGGAATGGCAGCATCGGGTCGGCGCGCTGGTGGCGCGAGTCGAGGCGCTGGCCGCGGCTCCGTCAGCGGATGCTCGTGAAGAGCTGGCGGCTGCCGAAGTCCAGTGGCGCGAGATCGCCGCGTCCGGCACGTTCGAAATGGATCAGGAGACGGCTGGACGGTTCGGATCGCTCGTCGAGGCAGCACGCACAGGTATCGAACGCCAGGAACAAGCTGCGGCCGATCGGCGCGCCGCCGAAGAAGAACGCGCGGCTGTGCGGGCCGCACGCGCCGCGCTCTGCGAGCGCGTCGAGGCCGCGCGGGGCGAGGACGCGCTGGATGAAATAGCAAAGGCGAGGTCCGAATGGGAGGGGTTCCCAGGTGCGACAGCGCAGGAGGACGAGGAGAAGGCGCTGCGCGCACGCTTCGAAGAGGTCTGCCGGATGGCCGCGTTGCGGCATGAGAACCGTCTCGAGACGGAGCGCACCCACACCAGGCTCGACGAAATCGCGTCTGACGCGGAGCGCCTGTCCGGCCAGGACGACCTGACACCGGAGGTCTGGGCCGCCGTGTCGCGCGAGTGGTACGGGTTGGCAAGTCGCGCGGACAACCTCGACGCAGCCGTTTCTGAGCGATTTGCCGCCGCGCACGTGCGCGTACGGCAGCGCGAAGAAGAGCGCCGTGCGGCGGCTGAGCGCACCGTGCGGCAGCAGGTCCGGCGTGTCGAACAGCTCATCGAGCGAGTTCTGGCCCGCGCCGCCGACGAAGACCTCACGCTGCGCGAGGCTGACCGCGCCGTACGCGAGGTGCGCGCCGCGATTGAAGCTCCCCTCGCGATCGACGAACGCGAGCAGCACATGCTGCTCGAGGGGCTGAAGGCGGCACTCGGGGCGATGACGCCCAAGCTCCACGACCTGCGCGAGCTCGACGAGTGGAAGCGGTTCGCGAATGCCGCCGTCCAGGAAGAGCTGATCGCGCAGGCTGAAGCACTACGCGGTAAGTACAACCTCGACGCAGCCGACGGGACCAGCCCCGACAATCTGGAGAAGGCCGCGGCCGAACTTCACCAGATCCAGGAGCGATGGAAGACCGTGGCCGAAGCGCCACGGGCACAGGCCCAGACACTGTGGCACCGGTACCGCCAGGCTGCGGATCCGATCCAGGCCAGAGCGCGGGAGTTCTTCGCCCGGCGAAACGAGGAGCGAAAGGGGAATCTGGACAGGAAACTGGAATTGCTCGCCCGCGCCGAGGTGCTGGCCGATTCGACCGACTGGATCAAGACCGCTGACGAGCTCAAGAAGCTCCAGGCCGAGTGGCAGCAGATCGGCCCGGTTCCGCGGCAGGACATGAAGACGACCTGGAAGCGGTTCCGCGACGCCTGCGATCGCTTCTTTACCCGCCGGCACGAGGATCTCGCGCGGCGGAAGGAAACGTGGTCCGCGAACCTGGCCGGCAAGGAAGCGCTCTGTGCACGGGCCGAGGAGCTCGCCGCCTCCCGCGACTGGGACCGGGCGGCTGCGGAAATACGAAAGCTGCAGTCGGACTGGAAACAGATCGGTCCAGTTCGACGAAACAAGTCCGAGGTGATCTGGCAGCGCTTCCGCACGGCGTGTGACACTTTTTTCGATCGATACAAGCGCCGGGACGAGATCGAACTCGAGGGCCGGCAGGCCGACCGCGAAGCGCTGGTCGCCGAGCTCGAAGCGCTCGTCCCTGCGGAGGACGCCGTTCCCTCCATGGACAACATCGTCGAACGCGTGCGCGCGCTGCGGACGCGCTGGAACCAGAGCTCGCCGGTGGTGCGCCACGGCGCCGACCCGCTGAGCGCGCGGTTCGTGGGGGCGCTCGAACGCGTGATCGCCGCGTACCCTGCGCCGTTTGCCGGCACCGAGATGGATGTCGAGGCGAGCCGTCAGAAGATGGAGAAGCTGTGCAAGCGCGTCGAAGGGTTCGTCGCGGAGCTCGCGCCCGCGGCGCCGAGTTCGTCGCAAGCGCTCGCCGAGCGACTGCGTGAGGCGCTGGCCGCCAACACGATCGGCGGCAAGGCGGGCGAGGAATCGAAGTGGCGCACAATGGCCGATGAAGTGCGCCAGGCGCAGTCATCCTGGACGCGACTCGGACCGGTCCGGGGGGAATCAGGACGCGAGTTGTCCGAGCGCTTCCAGCGCGCGTGCAGCCGGTTCTTCGAACACTACCGCCGCCATGTCCCCCAGCAGCAGCCGGGCCCTAAACGTGCATTGCAGGCTCGTTGATTCCAATCAGCGAATCCCCAACTTCTTGTAGCGAACTTTGCCTCCCACGATCGTGTACATGACCTCCGTCGTCGGTATCTGATCCTCCGGGATGCTCGTGATGTCCTTCGACAGCACCACCATGTCGGCGTACTTACCGACTTTGAGTGAGCCGCGCGAGCTTTCCTCGAAGGCGGCGTGGGCCGCTTTGATCGTGTAGGACCTGAGCGCCTCCATACGGCTCATGCGCTGGTCGGGATAGAACACGGATCCGTCCTTGAGCTTGCGGCTGACGGTCGCGTAGTAGCTCGCAATCGGATCGACGTCTTCCACGGGCGCGTCGGTGCCGTTGGTCACGATTGCGCCGGACTTCATCAGTTTCTGCCAGACGTACGCGCCGTCCTCGGCGCGCCTGGCCCCGAGCCGCGCGGGCACATACGGCGCGTCCGATGTGCAGTGGATGCCCTGCATCGAGGCGATCACCCCGAGCTGCCCGAACCTGGGGATATCGGAAGGATGCAGGTGCTGAGCGTGCTCGACCCGCCACCGGACGTCCTTCCTGGCCGGGTTGGCCGCGAAGGCCTTCTCGAAGATGTTGAGTGTCTCGCGATTCGCGCGGTCGCCGATCGCGTGCACACAGAGCTGGTAGTCATGCTGGAGGGCCAGTTTCGCGGTCTCGGCGATCACCTCGATCGGCGTTGTGTTGTGGCCGGTGTCGCCGGGTTTGTCCGAGTACGGCTCGAGCAGCCATGCCCCGCGCGGTCCCAACGCGCCGTCGATTGAGTGCTTGATGGCCCTCACCGTCAGGTGCCCGTTCCCGTAGTCCACCATCCGGTATTTCGCGAGATTCTGCGCGAGCGCGGCGTTGTTTTCCCGAATCATGATCCAGAGGCGGACGCCCAGCTTCCCGTCATCGACCATCGCTTTCATCACATCGACGTCGGCGAACGACGAACCCGCGTCCTGAAACGACGTGACGCCCTTTGACAGGACCTCCTGCGCGGCGAGCTCCAGCACTTTCCGCGCCCGCGCCAACCGCTCCGCCGCGGTCCGCCTCGGCTCACCGGCGCCGCGGCGGATCAGTTCGGACGCCCGCTCGCGCAGGAGCCCGGTCGGCGCCCCGGATGCGTCCTTCAGCAGATCACCGCCGGGGGGGTTCGCCGTCGCTGCCGTAATGCCCGACAACTCCAACGCCTTCGCGTTGACGAAGCGCGCGTGCCCGCTCGCATGCGTCAACACGACCGGATTGTCGGGTGACACGCGATCGAGCGAGGCATGCGTCGGGAAGCCCTCGACATTCGGGGACGGCGGCGCGGTCCACTTTTCCTGGTGCCAGCCGCGCCCATAGATCCACTGCCCTGGCTTGGCGTTCTTCACGGCAGCACCGACCATCGCTACGATTTCATCCCAGCTCGTTGTGTTCATCAGGTTCAGATTCAACTGAGCCTCGCCGACGCCATTGAAGTGGCCATGTCCCTCGATGAAACCGGGTATCACCAGCTGGCCGTTCAGATCGATGACCTGGGTCGCGGCGCCCGTGTGCTGTTTGATGTCGGCCGCCGATCCAAGCGCGACGATGCGGTCACCGCGGACGGCGATGGCGTGGGCTTCGGGCGTCCCGTCCTCGACCGTCACGATCTTTCCGTTGGTCAGGACGAAGTCCGCGGGCTGCGCGGTTTGTACGGGCGAACCGTGCGGCAGGACGGAGGTGCGCACCGCGACCGTGGCGAGGCTGCCGGCCGTCACGGCGAGAACCATCAGAGGGACGAATGTGGTGCGCTTGAACATATATCGCTCCTTGTCCGGACTTCACTGGCTTATGGTGAATTCGGCGTCGTGGCGTCGGGTGCGGGAAACAGCCGATTGAAATTCCCGCCGAAGATCTGCGACTGTGCGGCCTCGCTGGCGCCGGCGGCATCGAGCGCGGACCGCTGTGCGTCGTAAACCGTTTGCTGCCAGCCGCGCGGAAAAAACGAGGAGTCGGTGCCGAACAGCAGGCGGCTCGGCCCCAGTACGGCAAGGCTCTGACGGAACACCGCGTCGAGCGTCAATGCGGGCGAGTACTTCATCCAGGCATTCGAGCTCGATGTATCGAGATGCACGTTGGCGCACTGATCGGCGGTCATCAGCGCCTCGCGAAAAAAGCCGGCGCCGAAATGCGGCACGATCACCGGCACTGACGGGAAGCGCGACGACGCCGCCGCGAGCGCCAGCGGCTCGCCGAGCCTGAAGTCGAACAAGGACGGCAAGCCGAGCTTCTTGCGGACGCCGACGGAGAGCACACCGCAGTGCGCGAACACGGCGGCCCCGTATTCCTCAGCCGCCTCGAACACCCCTCGTACCCGCTCGTCGTCCAGGCGATAGCCGTGCATCGCGGGGAACAAACAGACCCCGCGAAGCCCCAACATCGAGAACGCCCGATGGAGCCTGGCCCGCGGGTCCGGCGCAGACGGGTTGAACATGAAGAAGCCAACGACACGTGAGGGAAAGGCGGCCACTGCGGTGGCCACTGAATCCTCGTCGCCCGGTGCGCTGGCGATCAACGCGGCGCGGCTGACACCGCAACGGTCCAGCTCGGCGATCCAGCGTTCCGCGAGCGCCTGCGCACTGCCTGGCGCGTCCCACTCAAGCAGTGCGGAGACAGCGTCCGCCCGCCCTTGGGCCGGCAGGTCGTGGCGATCGACCGTCAGGATTTCCAGGAATCGCGAGGAAAAGAAGTGACAGTGCGCATCGCACAGTGGGGAGGCCATAATCGGATTGAAGAAAGGCTGGATTCTACTCGACCGCGCCGCATGGTGATAGGACTGATCTCGGACACGCACGGGCTCTTACGAGCGGCCGCGCTTCATGCGCTCGCGGGCGTCGACGCCATTCTTCATGCGGGCGACGTCGGCGGTGCTGTCGTGCTGGATGGGCTCAAGACGATTGCACCGGTGCGTGCCGTCGCCGGCAACACCGACGATCCGTCGATGCCCGGCCTGGAAGCGTTCATCGATATCGAGGCGCTCGGGCTGACGATCCACGTCAGCCACGGGCACGAGCTTGGATCGCCGACGCCGGCAAAAGTGCTCGCCGCGTATACCGCCGACATCCTCGTGTACGGGCATACGCACAGGCCGCTCGTGCACCGCGAAGCCAATCGCCTTGTCGTCAATCCCGGCGCGGCCGGTCCCCGGCGATTCGACCTGCGGCCCACTCTCGCGCGCCTCACCATCGCACGCGGCGCCGCCGAAGCTGAGATTGTCGACCTTCCCGATTAGGGCCGAACTCTCACCCGGCGAACTTGTAGCCCATACCGTGGATCGTGAGGATGTACTGCGGATGGCGCGGGTTGGGCTCGATCTTCTGCCGCAGCCACGCCACGTGCACGTCGACGGTCCTCGTCGACGGCATCGCGTGGTAGCCCCAGACCTCGTTGAGCAGCTCATCGCGCGTGAGCGTCGCGCCGCGATGCTCGACAAAGTAGCGGAGCAACTGGAACTCGCGGGCTGAGAGCTCCACGATCTGCCCGTCGCGCGTGACCTCGGCGCGGCGGAAGTCGATCCGGACGTCTCCGAACTGGTGGCCCAATGCCGGGTGCGGCGCGAGCGGTGTCCGCCGCAGCTTCGCCTCGATGCGCGCCAGAAGCTCGGCCATCTCGAACGGCTTGGTTACGTAATCGTCTGCCCCAAGCTTGAGGCCGACGACCTTGTCGACGATCTGACCACGGGCGGTGAGCATGATCACTGGTGTCTCGATGCTCCGCCGCCGCAGCTCGCGAAGCACGTCGAAGCCCGACAGACGCGGAAGCATGACGTCGAGCAGTACGAGATCGAACGCGTCCGACGCGGCACGGTCGAGTGCGCTCTCCCCGTCAGCAGTGGCCTCGACGGCATACCCCTCGCGTGTGAGCCGGTCGGTCATGGTCAGGACGAGGCCCGGTTCGTCTTCGACGAGCAACAACCGCTTCACGTGTTTTGCGGGTCCGGCGCCTGGACGCCTTCAGCGCGGCCGGCCGTTTCCTTTTGTTCACCGAGCGCCGCCGGGAGAACGACCGTGAACGCGCTGCCGTGTCCTCGCTGGCTTTTCACCAACACCTGTCCGCGGTGGGCCTCGACAATTCGCTTGACCAGGCTCAAACCGAGCCCCGCCCCCTGCAGCCGCGCGTCGACGACATCCGCGGTGCGGTAGAACGGGTCGAAGATCCGTGACTGGTCGGCGGCCGCTATCCCGATGCCGCGGTCCGCTACCGTCACTCGCACGGTCGATCCCGCGGCACGCGCCGAAACGCCGACCCAGCGGCCCGGCGCGCCGTACTTGATGGCATTGCCGATCAAGTTCTGGAAGACGCGCCTGAGAGCCGGCTCATCACCAATCACAGGCGGCAGGTCGGCGGGCACATCGAGCTCCATCGTGACGCCTTGCTCTTCGCCAAGAACACTCTCGCTCGCGACGCTCTCCTGAAGGAGCGGCCCGATGGCCACCGGCCTGAGGGCGAAGGCGCGCGCTCCGGAATGGATCCCGGCAAACTCCAGAATCTGCTCAACCATCTCCGACAGGCGGCGCCCCTCGCTGCGCACGAGCTCCCCGTACTTTCGAATACGCGCCTCGTCTTGGATCACCCCATCGGCCAGGTTGTCGGCGGCCGATCGAATGACTGCCAGCGGCGTTCGCAACTCATGGCTGACGCCGGCCACGAACTCCATCTGCTGACTGGCCAGACGATGCGCCCGCTGCGACGAGACGGTAATCATGACCAGGCTGGCGCCGAGCAGCAGCAGCACGCTGGAGCTGATCATGAGATTGCGCCGCCGCACGCGGGATACCGCAGCCTCCAGCGATCCCGACTTGTGCTTCAGCGCAAGCTGCCACCGCGGCTCCGCGCGGCCCAGCCGCAAGACCGCGGGGGCCGGGCCGGGACCAATCGAGCGCTCCTGGAACACTGAAATCGCCAGCCGGCCACGTGTGCCGCCTCGGAGATCGGGCCGCAGATGATCGATGTCATCGAAACGCACGGCGAACAGATCCGTCTTCACGTCCGCGGAGCTCTGCATGTCGGCAGGGACGGACGG
>JAIVJE010000293.1:29690-35072 GCA_020200195.1 Acidobacteriota bacterium
CGGACGGAGATGACGCGTAAACGACCGCGCCGGATCGCGAGAGGACGGCCACGTGATACTCGAGGCCACCGGCCGCAGCGAAGTAGCGAGCGGTCAGCGCCGGCAGGACCTCGCGTGTGATGTAGTCGCGATCGAGCATCACCACCGTGTGCGCGGCGATCTTCATTAACTCGAAGCGCTCCAGCCGTCGATCTCCCCCTCCGGAGCTCTGTACCACGTGCATCCGCGGAATCGGAATGATCAACGCAGGCGCACTGTCTTCAATCGGCATCGTCGGCGGCATGCGAAAGCCACTCGCCGATGCCGGCTCGGGTGTGTCCGCCGCGCCGCGCACGGTCGTCCGCCATCCGGCCAGCTCCGGCGGCCACTCGGTTGGCTCGAGCGCGCCGGTGCCCGGATTCAATCGCCGTAATGTCATGTCGGCGTCCCGCACGTCGGCGCGGTACACATCACGGACGAGGCGGGGATCGCCGTCTTCTTTCCAGCCCTGATATCGCTGCGCGTACAACGCGTCGGCTGGACCGTCCACCATCGGCACAATTTGAAAGGCGAAGTAGGCCTTCGTGATCAGGCGGTCGAAATCCTGCGCGTACTGCGTCGCACGGGTCTGCAGGCTGGCCTGCATCCGCTCGCGCTCTGCGTTGCTGATCTGACCGAGCCAGCGGTACTGCAGCCACGCGAGCGAGCCAAGCAGCACGCACAGCGCCGCTGCCACAGCGGGCAGGACGACTGCGTTCCTCTTCATTGTCTGCCGCCAGTGTACCAAAGCGCACCGCACTCAGCAGCCTGGACCGAAGGTTTTACCTTCTTAACAAACCCTTTTCGTGTGCTTAACAAACTCCGGTCCTCGGGTGGGGTTTGATCGAGAAGTGAAACGTCCCAACGTTCAACGTTCAACGTTCAGAGTGCAACGTTCGGTGCGATGTGCGACGTGCGGCGTGCGACGTGAACGTTCGGCGGGCGGTGTGCGACGTGCGAGGTGCGATTAAGGAGCTGGTGATGAACAGGATTGTAGCGACTCTCGTTCTCTCGGTCTCGGTTCTTGCTCAATCTGGGGTGAATGCAGGTGCCGATGCGAAAGCGGCGGCGGTGCTTGCCGAGGCGCGTAAGGCGATCGGTGGCGAGGCGAGCCTCGGTGCTCTCAAGACGCTCACTGTGGCCGGTAAGCAGAGCCGGACGATGGGGGAGATGCAGATGTCCGGCGAGTTCGAGATCGCAATGGCGCTTCCGGACAAATACCTCAAGACCCAGGTGAACAACACACAGATGGGCGTGACGCTGACTCGCGAGTCGGGCTTCAGCGGCGACCAGCCGCTGATCCATAACTCGAGCGGACACGGCGGCGGCAACGTGCGGATCATGATGGGCGCGCCCGGAGTGCGCCCTGGAGAGACGCCTACGCCGGAGCAGCAGGCGCAGATCGATGCACGGATGCTCCGAACTCAGCGTCAGGAGTTCGCGCGCCTCGTCCTGGCGTGGCTGGCGGTGGCACCCGCCGGCATGCCGCTGGAGTTCGTGCACGCGGGGGAAGCGGAGTCGCCCGACGGCCGCGCAGACGTCATCGACGTCAAGGGACCGGACAACTTCACGGCCAAGCTCTTTGTCGACACGAAGACTCACCTGCCGCTGATGATCGCGTACCGGGCGGTTGAGCCACGGATGCGCACGGTGACGAGCGGGCCGGCAGGCAATCCGGACCAGGCCGTGAGAGAGAACCTACAGGAGATGGCGGCCCCGCCGCTGTCCGACATCCAGCTGTTCTTCTCGGATCACCGGAAGGTGGACGGGCTGACGCTCCCGTTCAAGATCTCGAGATCCGTAGACGGACAACCGACGGAGGAGTGGGACGTCGAGAAGATCAAGGTCAACCCAGTCATCAAACCGGACACATTCGCCAGGAAAAAGTAGGCAGGCCAATGAACAGCCGGTCTATGTATTCGGCGGCGATCGTGAGCATCTGGTTAGCGGCGGCGCCAGCCGTGCAGGCCCAGCCACGGGTACCGCAGGGCAGCCTGCGCGTGACGGTCACGGACCCGACGGGCGCGGTCATCGTCGGCGCGCGCGTGCAGCTCATCGGCGAGCCCCCCGGACCGTCCGTCGCAACCGACCAGCGAGGGCAGGCGGTTTTCTCTGCGCTCGCGCCGGGACGCTACGCCGTGCAGGTCGAGTCGGACGGGTTCGAGCCGGCGACCGTCGAGGACCTGCGGGTGCGCAATGGTGAAACACGACGCGAGGTGCGTCTCGCGATAGGCAAACTGGTCGAAGAGATCACGGTGGGACGCGACGGCCGTGAGGCGCGCAGCGACCCGAGGGGCGACTCGTTTGCAACCGTGCTGACGCCGGATCAAATCGCCCAACTCCCAGACGACCCGGAGGAGTTCGAAGACGCGCTGCGGCAGATGGCCGGTCCTGGCGCCGTGATGCGCGTCAACGGCTTCCGCGGCGGCCGGCTTCCGCCGAAGAACCAGATCAGCCAGATACGGTTCCGGCGGAACTTCTACGCAGCGGACACGCACGAAACGGGGTTCGTGGCGGTCGACATCCTCACCAAACCGGGCGCCAGCGCCTGGCGCGGAAGTACCGATATCGCCCTGCGCGACGGCCGGTTGAACGCGCGCAACGCCTTCGCTCCCCGACCTCCGGACGAGGAGCAGCAGCGGTACGCATTTTCCATTGATGGTCCACTCTGGAAGAACCATACGTCGCTCTCGTTTGCGACGGACGGCCTCGACGCGTCAGAAGCAAAGACCGTGAGGGCGGCGCTGCCGGATGGCACGATCGCCGACCAGGTTCGACGGCCCACGGAGCGGATGAACTTCTCCGCGCGTATCGAGCATGCCTTGAGCGGCTCCCACGCTTTGCGAGGCGAACTGCAGCAGGGTCGCACGGAAGCGCGTAATCTCGGGGTCGGTGATTACGAGCTTCCTGAACGCGCATTCTCGCGTCAGGTGGACCAGACGGTCTTCCGCCTCAGTGAAAGCGGCCCGATTGGAAGAACGCTCTTCAACGAGCTGCGGTTCCAGGTGTCGTGGGACGACACATCGTACGTCTCGGCCAGCGATCGCCCCACGATCCAGGTGCTGAACGCCTTCACATCGGGCGGCGCGCAGATCGACGGGGGACGGCGCGCGAGGGAGTTCGAGATCGCAGACAACCTCGACATCGCCACGCGGCGCCATGCGATGCGGTTCGGGTTCCTGTTCGAAGCAGGCCGCTACAGAAGCGACGAACGACGGAATGCGTCCGGCACGTACATTTTTTCGAGTCTCGACGCATATGTCGCAGGGAGTCCGACGACGTTCACGCGCCGGGACGGCGATCCAAGCGTCGAGTTCTCACAGTACCAGCTCGGCTGGTATGCGCAGGACGATATCCGGCTGCGCAAAGATCTGACGCTGAGTGTAGGCGTTCGCCAGGAGCTTCAGAGCCATCTGGAGGATCGGCTCAACATCTCTCCGCGTGTCGGGTTCGTCTGGTCCCCCTTCAGAAATGGCAAGACGACATTTCGTGGTGGAGCGGGGGTGTTCTACGACTGGTACGACGCGGCGGTGTACGAGCAGACACTTCGCGTCGACGGAACGCGTCAGCGCGACTTCGTCGTGCGGAATCCCGGCTTCCCGGAGGCGCTCGACGGGGGGACATCGATGGCGCTCCCGCCCAGCCGGCTCGTTCAGGACCCCTCGATGCGCATGCCGGCGCTGGCCACAGGGTCCATCGGCGTGGAACGGCAGCTCGCCGCTATGACCATGGTGAGCGCTACGTGGTTTCACTCACGCGGATGGAACCAGCTGCGAGGACGCAACGTGAACGCGCCGGGTGCGGACGGCCTGCGGCCCGCCCCCGCTGCCGGCAACATCACTCAGATCGAATCCACGGCTGGATCTGCTGGCGATCGGTTGTCCATCAACCTCAGCATGAACGTGCCAGCACGCCAGCTGTTCTTTGCGACGAACTACCTGTTCGCGAGGGAGACCAACGAGGCAGACGGCCCATTCAGTCTGCCGGCGGACAACCTGCGGCTCGACGCTGAACGAGGCCCGGCGCCCGGCGACATTCGGCATCGGTGGGTGGGGATGTTCAACAAGGGGCTGTGGAAGGGCTTCCGCGTGGGCACGAGCTTCCGGCTCAGTTCCGCGGCGCCCTACACCATCACGACGGGGTTCGACGACAACGGCGATACGGTCAGCAACGACCGACCGTCCGGCGTCGGCCGCAACAGCGCACGGGGATTAGGTGCGTTCGACGTGGGCGTCCGCGTCGGTTGGGGACGCGGCTTCGGGACGCGCGCGCCATCCGCCGGCGGACCTGTCCCGGTCGTCCGGATCGTCCGCGCCGGCGAGATGGACATGCCGAGTGGCGGTCCGGTCGGCGCACCGGAGAACCGCATCCGGCTCGAGATCTTTGCCGCCGCCTCGAACGTGCTCAATCACACGAACCTGCAGAACTACAGCGGCGTGATGTCGTCGCCGTTCTTCGGCCAGGCCACGGCGGCGGGCCCCGCACGAAGGGTTGAGCTCGGCGCGCGGATCATGTTCTAGCTACTTCTAGCCCCGGATGTTGAACGCCGGCGCTACGCGGCCCTGCGCCGGCGGAACACCAGATCCACGGTCCCTGCATCACGTATCCCACATACACGGGGTAGGCCGTGCCGAAGCCGGCGCCGAAGATCGCGGCCGACACGATCATCCAGGTGCGCGTGCTCCCGATGGCGAGGCAGGCAAGCCCGGCGCTGATGACGACCAGACACGGCGCGAATACGCGCTTGTAACCCAGCCGATCTCCCAGTCGTCCAGCCAGTGGGCGGGTCACCAGCACCACCAGTGCGAGCGTCGTCAGGTAGACGCTGGTCGGTGTGACGCCGTTCGCCTCCGCGTACATCGCGGCAAAACTGGTGATGCCGCCATAGCCGAAAGAGTAAAGGAACAGCGTGCCGGAGACAATCAGCACGCGCCACTCGAGAAGACGGCGGGGCGCGCCAGTTTCTCTGGCGCGTGACGCAGGACCATCCGGAAGGGTCCATGCGATGCCCGTCATGATGAGATTCAAGACCGCCGCGCCCACGCACAGCCACACCCAGCCTCTCCGGTAGATCCAGAAACCGACGGACGGTGCGACAGCGACTGCTGCCACGGTCGACAGACCCCAGTAGCCGATGCCCTCCGCGCGCCGGCGTTCCGGCAGCATGTTGGTCATGTACGCAGACGACGCGGAGAGAAGGCCTGACCAGAACACGCCGTGCACAATCGCGAGCGCAAGCATCAGCACGTAGCTGGTCAGGACGGCGTAGATGGCCGAGAAGATGGTCAGGGCCACGCCCGAGACGATGAGGATGCGACGCTGACCGATCCGATCCGCGAAGGCGCCGGTGAGCGGTGCGGACAG
>JAIVJE010000293.1:35164-50440 GCA_020200195.1 Acidobacteriota bacterium
GACCGTGGATCTGGTGTTCCGCCGGCGCAGGGCCGCGTAGCGCCGGCGTTCAACATCCGGGGCTAGAAGTAGCTAGAACATGATCCGCGCGCCGAGCTCAACCCTTCGTGCGGGGCCCGCCGCGTACTGGCCGTGGCTGCCGTGATCCATGCTCGCAGGATCCATCTGCAGCGGCAGCCACAGCTGCGTCGGCTCAGGATTCTCGAAGTCGGTCGGAAGAAGCACGAAGTCCTTCGGCATGACGCCGATGACCTCATACGGCGTGCCGTTGATCAGGATGGTTCGGCCAATGACGGCGGGGTCGGCGGCAAATCGGCGGTTCCACAGCGAGTGGCCGAGAACGGCCAGGTTCGGTCCGTTGGGGATGTCTTCCTGGCTCGGTGAACGTCCGGCCGAGAGACGGCTCGGCACCGAGCGTCGGAAATGTGTTGGCGGAGACCGCGCCGACCGCCACGCGCTCGGGATCGCCGTCCCCCGTCAGATTGGCCTGTCCATCGCTCCATGTGGCGAGCGAGTGGAGCGTGCGTGTGCGCCGGCGGTAATCGACGACCTCACCACTGGCAACCCACGTTTTGTCGAACGCCGTCCAGCGGCTCCAGATCATGACGGCACGGTCGGGCTCGTGCCACGGCAGAGGACGCAGGAGCACGGCATTCACGACACTGAAAATCGCGGCGTTCGCTCCGATTCCCAGCGCTAGTGTCAGCACCGCGATGATGGCGAATCCCGGATTCCGGCGCATCGTCCGGGCGCCGAACCGCAGATCCTGCCACAGCGTCTCGAGAAAGACCGATGCGCTCTTGGTGGAGATGGCCGGTTAGACGGGAGATGGCGGACAATCGTTTGAACCCAAGGTCCCTCTGGGAATACGCGTCCAAAACAGACACCTATTCCCGGACGGGCCCTAAGTTAAGATTCCGGCATGGAACAGGATTTCAGCGGGTTCAGACCTTCGCGGATCTGGAAGCGGATGCCGCCGGAGAGGCGGCTCGAGGCTGCAGGGCTGTTCTGGGCAGACGAACAATCCACGGATCAGCAGATCGAGGCGGTCGGCGCGATCGCGGCGCACATGAAATTCCGGACGAAGAGCGTCCTTTCACTCTCTGACGAACGAAGGTCCAAGTACCTTGCAACGCTGCCCACGGTTTCCGACGCCGTCGCCGCGCGGGCGCTCGTCAACTACCACCTGTCCCACCAGCGCCCGATGATGAGCATGTTCCTGGACGCACTCGGCATCGTCCACGACGATGGCCTGATCGCTGACGAGAAGATCGACAAGCCTGACGCGGCCCGACTCCAGGCTGCAGCCGCGGATCTCGCGGCGAAGTTCCCTCCGGATGACGTCGCCCTCTACCTGTCGACCCTGGTATCGCAGGACCCTGACACGTGGGGCAATCTCGGGGAGCTTCCGCAGACAACACAAGAATTGCGGATTCGCTAAATTGGAAATTGGCGAATTGAATTGCGGATTGAGGAGTGCCAGATCGCAGATTACTCGGAGATTTCAGAAATCTCGTACACGTGGGTCATCGCATCCGCCAGCGGCCCGTGCAGGAGTTGCGCGGGAGTAATGGCGATGAGCGGCGTTCCCGACGACAGGTGACCAGCGAGGTCTTCGAGCATTTGATGGAGACGGATCACCTCATCGCCGAAGATGGGCAATGGATCCGGCCTTGGATACGTGCCGCCGATGAAGAACGTCCGCGCGTAGCCCAACACGCTGGTCATGTGGCGGACGATTTGGACCGGCGTACGCAACTGATGGCCTGCCGCGAAGTCCGGAAAGCTCTCCGGTGCGTCGCGCAACGCTTTCTGGGTGCGAGAGGCAATGGCCGCCAGAAAATGCCGCAACAGATCGTTCTCAACGCTCACCCTGACCCTCCACACATCCGCAGGGATTCTGATCAATCGTCAGTTTCCGAATAATCGCCGATTCGTCAATTCTGCAACCAATTCCCCAATCTAAATCAACGAATCCGCAATTCCCGGTGGCGCCGCTAGAATGTCCGGATGTATACGGTCCTCGTGGCCGCGGCTCTCGCCGCGTCGCTCCAGGCACAGACGCCGGCGACACTCGAGGCGCGCGCGCGCGCGGTCATCGCCTCCAGCGGCGCCGAAGTGGCCATCGCCTTCCGCACGCTCGACGGACGGTCGGCGCTGCTCATCGATCCTGACAAGCCGTTTCACGCGGCGAGCACGATAAAGGTGCCCGTCATGATCGAGCTCTTCCGGCAGGCCCGGGCCGGCACGCTCGCACTGGACGACCCGTTGCTCATTCGCAACGAGTTCAAGAGCATCGTCGACGGCAGCACGTACATGCTGAGCGAAGGTGACGATTCGGACCGCGAGATCTACGCCGCCGCCGGCAAAACGCTCACCCTGCGACAGCTCTGTGAAGCGATGATCACCGTGAGCAGCAACTTCGCGGCGAACCTGCTGATCGAAAAGCTGGGTGTCGAGAACATCCGGCGTACGGTGACCCGGCTGGGCGCCGAGGGCATGCAGGTGCTGCGGGGCGTCGAGGACAGCAGGGCCTTCGAAAAGGGGCTCAACAACAGCACGACCGCGAGAGGTCTACAGGTTCTTTTCGAGAAGCTGTCGCAGGGGCAGGCGGTGGACGCCACGGCCGACGCAGAGATGATCGCGATCCTGAAGCGGCAGAAGTTCAGGGACGCGATCCCGGCCGGCCTGCCCGCAGGCACGGCCGTCGCGCACAAGACGGGTAACATCACGCGCATCCATCACGACGCGGGAATCGTTTACGCGTCGCGCCCATATGTGCTCGTACTGCTCGTGCGAGGGATACAGGCGCAGACGCAGAGCGCGGCTCTGATGGCCGAGCTTTCGAGGATCATCTTCGAAGACGTCAACGGTTGGATCAAGTAGCTATCAGCTGTCAGCTATCGGCGATCAGCAGCTGAACGCTGACGGCTGACGGCTGACAGCTATGCTAGAACACGTAGACGAAGTTGATCATCGGAAAGGCGAAGAACTCATCGGCGCCTATCGGCGAAGCGAGTGCGAGGTCGGCCGACAGTCTCTCGCCGAAAAAACGGATCCCGACGGAGGCGAACCCTTTGCCGCCGTTCCAGACGTAGTTCTCGGTGATGAGTTTCATGTTTCGGCGGACGCGACGCTCGCCCCCGATCATCACGACAGCGGCACGCCCGCCACCGGTCGCATAACCCATCCCCGCACCCGCCGTGACCGAGCCATCGGGGCTGCCGTTCGTGCCGACCGCGTAGGCGATGCCGCCGCCATCCCCATCGATATCGAAGGCATGCAGGGCGCCGACCGAGATGTCCGTCGATGCGCCGTGGAACAGCTGCAGCTTTGGAGTCACCCAGAACGGCCGCTCCCAGTCGTCGATGCCGAACACCAGGGGGGTGCCGCCGCCGATGGAGAACCTGTCCGTGACCCCAACCTGCACGAACGGCATCATGAACTCATAGACGCCGAGGTATGTCTGCCCCCTCTCGAGTGAGCGACCGGTCGGGCCGAAGAACAGCCGCGTGCTGTTCGGATCGCGAGGCTGGAATTCTCCTCGCCTGACCTCACCTTTCCTGTGTTTCACGGAGATGACGTCTGAGCGCAGCGCCGTAATCAGGGCGCCCGACACGGTTCGGAAAGAGATCTCGGTCTCGCTCTCCTGTTCGATCGTCCCGTACAGCCGCGATCCATCGCGAAGGACCAGTTCCTGGGTCGCTGCTGTCCGAACGCTGTCCCTGTCCTGCGCCACCGACGGTACCGGCGCCGCAGTCATGAGCACCGCCACGACGAACACTGTAAGCCTGGACATAGCAATTCTCCCTAGTTCCGCACGAGTGGTTCCGCACGGTCGGTTCGATTCTGCGCACCCAACCATGGCGCCAGAATACGGTCCGGCTCGATGAGAAGTCGTGAGGGGGACGTGAAGAACGCTGAATTCAGCGGGCGCGGTCGGCCAGACGGCTCAGAACCCGTTGAAACCCGGGGTCGGACTGCAGCGGTTCGAACAGCGGCTCAATCGGGACGGTCCACCCGGTAAACGCCGCATCCTGACGCTCGAGCAGCGCGTCGAGACCTGCGACCGCGCTGTCCGCGCGGCCGAGTACGCTGTGCAAGAGCGCTTCCGCCAGTGCTGCCTCGGCGCTGCGGCCGCCCAGGCGTAACGCATCGATCGCGGCGCTGGCGCGTTCGAAGGCCGCGTCCGCGGATGCCGCGTCGCCGCCCGCCCGGAGCGCCGCGCCGAGGCCCAGCAGCGAGCGCGCGTGTTCGGGAAACAGCTCCAGCGCACAGCCGAAACATCGCGCGGCGGCGTGCGGATCTCCGGCGCGCAGGTGGGCGAAGCCGGCGCCGTCATGCGCGTTCATCGAGAACTCGGGCGCGTACAACTGACCGGTGCCTGACGCGATCTCCCGTTCGAACTCGCGCAAGGCTTCGCGCGGGTCCCCGCGCCCGAGCCGCACCAGACCGAGCAGCCAGTGCAGGCCTTTCGCAGGATACCGCTGTTTGAGATCGGCCTGGCGATCCTGGACGATGGTGCCCTCGCGCAGGACCGACTCCGCGCGATCGAGACGGCCGCGCGCGATGTGCACCATCCCCGCTTCGAAATGCGCGAACGGAAAATCCGGATACAACTCCACGGCGCGCGCGAGCGCCTGCAGCCGCTCCTCTCCCCAGGCGGCATGGGCCAGCCGGAACTGGTTGCCCCAGTATCTCGGCTCCAGCGCAACGGCGCGGCGGGCCTCCGCGAGCGCTTCGGCCGCGCGGCCCGCGCTCACGAGTAAGAATGCCAGCGTCGCGTGTGCTTCCGCCAACTCGCGTTCGAGCTCGATCGCACGCCGAACGTGGTCAATCGCCCGCGCCAGCAGGTCACCCTCCGGTTGGTTTCTCGCGCGGGACATCTCGTATTGCCAGAACCGCGCGTTCCCGAGACCCACGTGTGCGCTGGCGTACCGAGGATCCAGCGCAATGGCGCGCTCGAAATCCGCGATTGCGCCAGCCACCTGCGCCGCGTCGAGCGACTCGAGCCGCACGCGGCCTTCGGTAAAGGCCTGATACGCCGCCAGGCTGCTGGTCTCCCGATAGTGCCGCGCCGAGGTCAGATCGCCTGTCGCCGTTCCCAGCGACGCGGCGAACTGCGACACGATGCGATCCTGCAGGTCGAAGACCTCGGCAAGCGAACCGTCGGCCTTCGCGTCCGCCATGGCTTCGCCTGTCGACGCGTTCACCACCCGAGCCATGATCCGCAGCCGGCCGCCGGCGGTCTGAAAGCTCCCCACCACGACGAGATCCAGATGCAGGGCCGCGCGAAGTGCGGGGAGATCGGCGCCGACCCGGCGCTCCGCTTCGACTACCCTCACGCGATCGACGATGCGGAACGATCCCGTGGCGCGCAGATCGTTGGTGACGGTCTCAGCGATGCCTGAGGACAGCCATCCAAGCTCGGGGTCTCCGCTGACGTTGGCGAAGCCCAGCACCCCGATCGAGGCAGCAGTCCGAGCGGTCCCGTCTTGTGCCTCCGTGGCCGCCGGTACGTGCGCCGTCGACTCCGTAAATGTCTCTTCCCTCTCGACGGGCGCAACGAATCGGTAACCACGACGTGCGACGGTCTGAATGTAGGTAGGGTTGGACGGATCGTCGCCCAGCGCTTGCCGCGCTTCCGACACTGCCTGCGTCAGAGCGTTATCGGTGACCGCGACATCAGGCCACAACGCCTTGAACAGCTCCTCTTTGCTGACGAGCGTCGACCGCCTGGCAGCGAGATAGAGCAGCAGGTCGATGATCTTTGGCGAGATCGATACAACGTGGCCGTCGCGGGTGAGCCGGTACGCAGCCGTATCGAGCAGAAACGGACCGAAGCGATACGACACGGGTACGGACATCCGGCAGACGATTCTACTTGGTCGAAGCTGGGGCGACTACTTCGGTCCGGCCGACGCTGGATACGGCGCGACCGGCGGCCGCCGATGCACCAGCAGCGCATCACTGACCTTGCGTGGCCCGTCCGCATCCGACGGGCTGTTCACCACCCTTCCCGCGACCCACATCGTCGTGGACCCTCCGCCGTCGAGGTTCAATGCGTTCGTCAACTGAAGACGTTCGGCGAGCCGGCGCAGCTCCACGAGTGTCATTCCCAGACTCAGTGCGGGCTGGCGTCCGTCGACGACGACGAGCCAGATGGCGGCGGATGCGTCGGTGCCGATCATCGTGCGTGGGTGGCGGGCGTCCGCGAAACGTGGACCGAACTGCTCGACCGACCAGTCCTCGATCGGCCGTCCATCCCGAACGAGGAGACCGGCGCCGCCGATGATGTCGCGCGCTGTGTCCCAGGGGCTCTGCGCGCCGTCGATGGATCGATAGACCGTTTTCAGTGTGACGCGCACGCCCGGGCGCAGTCCCCGCAGAGCCACCGGCGGTGCGCGGCCGCCGAATGACAGCACGCAGCCCCCGCGTGGAATGACCGTCGCGCCGCCGCGTCGCGCCGGGCCGGTAACGGCCAGCGGCGAGCCCACCAGCACCCACTCGACCCCGCCGGCCGGAGTGGTCGTGTCGCGGTACCACTCAGGCGTATACAGCATCACTTTGCCGAGGCGGCGCACCGTGTCGACACCGTCGATCTGCACCTGATGGGTACGGCCGTCTGGCATGTACGACACAGACACCGAGGCCCGCAAATGGCCGTACACGAGCATCGGCCCATGAGGAAGCGGCACGATGCCGACGGCGCCGCGGGGGCGGTGCGTGTCGCTGACGAGCTGACCGTTGATTTTCAAGACTCCCGACGGATCACCGTTGGGCAGAAAGAATCCGGCGTTGATGGCTGCGACTGCCCGATGCCGTTCGCCCATGTCGGAGACAGTTTCGAGACCGAGAATCTCGTCGTTCGCGAGGACGGACTTGAGGTCGATGAGGGCTGGATCAAGCCTCAGCAGCCAGGCTGAAATAGGTCCGGCTGGATCGATGAGCGAAGGATCGGTCAGGTGATAAAGATCGACGCCCGGGGCTATCGCAGCGGGCGGACCGGGGTCGAGACGTTGCGCGGATGGTCGCGCGAGAAGCAGCAGCGCGCATAGCGTGACCGATGCGGACCCGCAGAACCGCATCCGTTCAGCCGCCGCACACGGACATCACACCCTCCACGGACCGTACCTCCAACACCGGCTGTATCTGGTTCATGCGGTCATGAGGCCGCTCCGGCTGCCCGCCCTGACCCAGCCCTCCGCTGTGACCTCCGCCGATGAAGATCTTCGTCTTGCCGATCTGCTTGCCCTTCCCATAGTCGGCGCCCGCCAGCGTCGATTTCAGCACGCCGGTGACCTCGATGATCTTGTGCTGGTGCTCATCCTTCAACTTCTTGAGCAGTTCCTTCTTCCCGGTCAGCCGGTACTCGATGCGCGCCTCGAGCACCCCGTCGTTCTTCTCGGACGTCGTCTCAGTCGAGTCGAGGGTCAGTCCCGAGAGGCAGCCTTTGACGATGACGACGTCCCCTTTCTGGGGCGTCTTCTGGTCGACCTTGTCCTGCAGGGCAGCGGCGCCTGTTCCGCACAACATCAGAACGATGACGATGGATGTCTTACGCATGCGCACCTCGCTTCGCGTCTGCTGGCTGGCACTGCCAGCATAACACCCTTAGAATTCGAGTCATGGAGCGTCGAACGTTTCTCGGATCCGCAGCCGCCACGGCCGTCTCGGCGGCGTTCGGGTTACCCCGGCGTGCATCCGCGCAGCCGCCAACTATTATCAAGCCGAAGCGGCTCTCGGCCGGAGACACGGTGGCGCTCGTAGCGCCTGCGAGCGCGACGTTCCAGACCGTTGACCTCGCGATTGCCCGGGAGTCTTTGGAAGCACTCGGACTGAAGGTCGTATCCGGCGGTCATCTGCTGGATCGTCACGGTTACTTGGCCGGCAAAGACAAGGATCGCGCGGCTGACATCAACGCGTTCTTTGGCGATCCGGCCGTCCGGGCCGTCCTCCCGATCCGCGGCGGCTGGGGCAGCAGTCGACTGCTCCCGCACCTCGACTACGTCCTGATCCGACGCAACCCGAAGATCGTGCTGGGGTTCAGCGACATCACCGCGCTGCTACTCGCCATCCATGCGAAGACCGGCCTCGTCACGTTTCACGGCGCAAACGGGATGGGGCGGTGGGACGGCTGGTCAGTGGACTACTTGAAGCGGGTCTTGTTCGACGGAGAACTCGTCACCATGGAGAACAAACGCGAGCTGTCCGATCGCAACAGTCTCACGCAGATCGACAACCGCGTTCAGACGATCACCCCCGGCACCGCACGCGGACGTATTCTGGGTGGCAACCTGACGGTGTTGACCGCCATTATGGGGTCACCTTATCTGCCCGACTGGAACGGCGCGATTCTGTTCTGCGAGGACATCGGTGAGGACCCTTACCGCGTGGATCGCATGCTGACGCAGCTCAAGCTCGCCGGTGCGCTCGCACGCATCAAAGGATTCGTTTTTGGCACCTGCGCCGAGTGCGAACCTGGTTCCGGCTTCGCCTCGCTCACGCTCGAGGAGATCTTCAACGACCACATCAAGCCGCTGGGCGTACCCGCGTGGCAGGGCGCGATGATCGGCCATCAGATACCGCAGTTCACGATTCCGGAAGGCGTTCAGGTGGAGATCGACGCGACGGCGGGCACGATCAGGATGCTCGAGGCGGCGGTGCTGTAATCACCGCTTTTCCTCCAAGGCGATTCGGGTGATCGTGTCGCCTTCGAGGATGCTCTCCACGACCGCCATGTCGGCCGCCGGCACTCGTCCGAAGACCGTGTACTCGTGATCCAGCGGTGCGTTGTCGACCAGGTTGATGAAGATCTGCCCGTCGCCCGTGTCTCGTCCACGCGTGGAGATGCCGACCGTGCCGCGCTCGTGCATCGTCAGGCCGACCTCATCGCGCATGAAGGCTTCCGTCCGCGGCATGTATTCGTTCGCGCCAGGGCTGCCACCCTGTATCACGAAGTTTGGGACGACCCGGTGGAATGTCAGCCCGTCGTACTTCCCTGCGCCGGCCAGCAGTCTGAAGATCGCTGCCGCATGCGGTGCCTCGTCTATCAACAGCATGAGGGCGAACTTGCGGCCGCTGCCGAGTGTCACGGTCAGGGTCGTGTCGCCACCCAGGGCCGCCGCCCCAGCGATACGATGGGCGAGTGCCGGTGTCGCTGGGCGTGTTCCCGACCACACGCGGATCGCGTCGGCGGCGGTGGACGCGACCACGGGATCGACGTCGCTGACCAGGGGTATCAGGTCGTCGGCCTGTGGTGGTCCCCCGAGCTGCCGAAGCCGCGCGATGAGCTCCAGTCTCGTGTCGCGACTCATCTCTCCATACGCCGACGTCACTCGGCGCAACGCATCACTCAGCGCTTTCAGGATGTACTGATTTGCTGGCGTGCCGTCGAGCAACTGCGCGGCGGTGCGAACCAACTGGAGGTCCGGGCGTCCGAGCGCGGCGATCAGCGCCCTCTCGGAATCGGCCGGCCGCAGCACGTGAAACGGTCCCAGGGCCGCTTCGCGCACGTTGTCATGCGCGTCATACACCAGTCGTTCGAGGGTGGCGTCGTCTTTCAGAAGAGCGGCGGCGCGCGCAGCATACATGCGAACCTGCCAGAGTGGGTGCACCGCGTGCGACGGCAACGCGAGCGCAGCGCGCTCCGGTGAACGCTTCGCCAGCGCTACGAGAGCATGTGACTCCGAGTGCCAGCTGCCGACAGTCGGAGGCGTGCGCGCGTGATACGCGACGGCATTTGTCACATCGTCATCACCCTTGCAGACGTCGCCGAGCGCGTCGATGACTGCAAGGGTGTCGTAGAGAACGGGATCCCATCTCGCATCCAGCAGCGCCTGACAGCCTTCTGTTGGCGCGATTCGCCGCGACCAGGCGCGGACCGCCTCGTACCGAACGGTCGCTGCCGTATCCGCCAGCGCGGTACGAAGGCGCCTGGTGCTCTCGACCGGTTCGAGTGGCGACCCCGCGCCAGCCAGCGCGAGCACGCCGAACCGGCGCACTTGCTCGTCGCTGTCCTCGGTCACGCTGCGCAGCGTGGAGTCATCGAAGGCACGCGCGGCGAGCAGCGCCGCGGCGGCATTCCTGCGAACGTCCGGCGGGAAAGTGTACTGAGTGCGCCGGGCCAGCCGCCGCAGTGCGCCCAACGTTTTTTCCTCGAAGGACGTGAGCGTGGGGTTCCGTCGCGCCAGCGCTTCGAGCCCTCTCGCGGCACCGACCAGGACGACGGTGTCACGCGCGGCCTTCTGGTCGACGAGTCCTGCGATGAAGCCTTCGGCGCTCCGAACCTGCTCGTGCGTCGTGTAGGGCAGGCGCGCCAGCGACCGGGCGAATGCGGCCAGGGCGGGACCGTTTGTTTCCTTTGCCGCCGCGTGCAGCAGCGCCTCCATCACCCCGCGGACCTGCTCGTGCGGTGCGCTCGTGCTGAGAGGAGATCCGTTCAGCGCCTGGGCCAGCGCGTTCGCGCTCTCACCGCGGACCCGCGGTGCGGACGCCGAGAGCGCGACAAGAAGCTTCGGGATGACGTCGCGGCGCTCCAGCCTTCCCAGGGCTCGAACCGCTAATGTCTGGTCGGCAGGATTCGAGAGCTGCGCGCCGTCCAGAAGTATTCGAAGCTCTTCGTCACGCTCCGCGCGGGTATCCTCGGCCGCGAGAATTGCGGCTGCTTCGGAAGGAGATGGCCGGGCGACAACTCGCCGGGGCTGGGGGGCGTACGCGGCGACGCCGATCGTGACAACGGCAATGCCGGTGGCAACAAATGCTCTAACGATCACTATTTCCGGCCTGAATACTCCAGCATCTGGGACGTGAGGTCCACCGGATACGAGATTCTGACGTCGGAGATCTTCCCGTCGGCGCCTTTGACAGGCTCCAGGCGTGGCTGAACGAAGCCTGTATATGACGGCATCTTCAGGCGATCGACGCGCGCCACGACTTCGTCACGCAGCTTGGCATCGAAGTGCACGCCGTAGGTTTCGAACAGCTTCTTGGCCGCCTCGTAATCCCCTTCGGACTTTATGCGCTGCACTTCAGCAAGCAGCCGGCCCACGCCCTCCTGGAAGGCCTTCATGTCCACCATGACGTAGAACGTCGTGCCGTCACGGTCACGCACGTCGATCGCTTTCGAGTTCGACATCAGCCACCGGACGATCATCTGCCGGTTCCGCATGTGGTCTTCCTCGATCTGGGTGCCTTCGCGGACGCGACGAAGCTGCACCAGACTTGCTCCCGTATTTCTCCCGAATCTCCTGATCGTTGGGTAGGTTGATCCCGACAGGCGTAATCGGACCAGAGTCGCCGGATTCGACGACGACATCAATCGCGTTCGCCGTGATGCCGCGGACGCCCTGCTTCTTGTATTGATCCGCCCACGGCATCCGATCCTCGAACCACTGCGCGTCAGCCGCCAGTTTGCGGATCCCTGCGGTCTTTTGCGGGTTGACGTAATACACGAGCGCTTCCCATGACCCTTTCATGCCGCGGGGGTCCATGTAGACCTCGATGAAACCGTTGATCGTGTCGACCGGCGAGTTCTTGTCCTGCACCCATGCGATGTCATAGGCCACCCGGTCGGCGGTCTCGCCCGTGCGGTAGAACCTGGCAAGAGCGTTCAGCGCCTTTGCCATTGGCGCGGTCGCGTACGGCGCGGCCGCCTCGAGGTGCTCGATGATGCGGCGGATTTCCTTGTCGTAACGACCGCCGACGCGGTAGACCTCCTCCACGAGTTTCCCGTCACGCTTCATCAGCCGGGAGTTGAGCGGATACTGCTCCTTGAACCCTTCGAGGTCCTTCATCGTCACGTCGACGTACAAGTTGTTGGCGCTCGCGGACAGGATGTCCTTTCCCTGCCCGGGCGTCTTGTTGGTGACGATGGGATCGACGGTGGCGTCAAAGAACAACGGCTTCATGCGGCTCAGCATCGCGCCCAGCGTTTCCCCCTGTTTCAGGGGCACCTTGGCGCCTGCGGCCTGTGCCGCCTTGACAGCGGCTGCGAACGCGTCCGGCGAGCACTTCAGTACGAACTTCCGAGCCGTCAGGTTGTTGTACGGCCCCGTGTTGATCCAGAAGAGCTTCGTGTATCGGCGAATCTCCTCGAGCGTCTGCGGGTCGACGCCGGCAGGGTGCGTGATGATCTCTTCGAGCACATCGCGCATCGCCAGGTTGTGGGCATAACGCTGGTCGTAGTAGATGTCGCGACCGGCCAGCGCCGCTTCGTACAAGTGCCAGATCAGGAGTTTCTGGTCGAGCGGCAGCGCGGCGAAACCGTCCGCGTAAAGCTGCACGACCGCGGCATCATCCACGCGCTCGAGGAGATACTTCCGGTCGGCAGCGACCGCGCTCTGTTCCGGGCTGGCGACGATCGCCGGAGCCGTCATGTCGGACAAAGGCGTGTTCCCGCCTCCGCCTCGAGCCGTGCCTGCCGCTGTTGTCAACGCCACCGCCATCACCACTCCAGTCAACGCACGTAAAACGTCAGCTCGCATACTCCTATTGTAGGGCCGACCCCGCGAGGGTCTGGTCTGGCGCCTAAACGATCTCGACCGTTTCGCGGTGGTCGGGCATCTTGCACGACCAGCCGAGCTTTGCACCTATGAACGCGTTCAGCGCCTCCATGGCCGGCGGCTCGCCGTGCACGAGGAATGTGAGGTCGGGGGGTCGGTCGAACCCGCCGAGCCATCGCAGGATTTCGTTGGAATCCGCGTGCGCCGACATCGATCCGATTGAGGCGACCCTCGCATGTACCGGAATCGTCTGCCCATGAATCTTGACGGCCGGTGCACCATCGGCCAGCAGGCGGCCTCGGGTGCCCGCGGCCTGGTAACCCACGAGCAGGACCGTATTGCGTTTGTCCGGGAGACCGGCCTTGAGGTGGTGGAGGACGCGGCCGCCTGTCGCCATACCACTCGAGGAGATGATGATCGCCGGCATCTTCGACGCGGTGAGCTGTTTCGAGTCAGCGGAGCTGCTGATTGTTTGAAAGCGCTCCGTGCAGAAGGCGCAGACCTGGCGTTCCTGCTGCACGTGGACCTGACGCACGGTCGTCGGCTCGTGCGCGGCCTCATCGTGCGGCGCCTTGTCGTCGCGGTGCTCGGGCTGCATCTCCGCGTCCAGCTCGTTGAGGCGTTCCGTGTAGCGGGCGAGTGCGTCCACTGCCATCGGGCTGTCCACGAACACCGGCAGCACCGGTATGCGCTTCGCCTCTTCCAGCCGTTTGACCCAGTAGAGCACTTCCTCCACGCGGCCGATGGCGAATGCAGGAATGATCAGACGGCCGCCGCGCAGTGCCGTCGCCTCGATCACTTCGGCCAGCTCTGCGCCGTCGTCATCCTGCTCGTGGACCCGGTTGCCGTACGTGGACTCGACGAGCAGGTAATCCGCCTCGGCCATCATGGTCGGATCGGGCAGCACCGGCCGTCCGAATCGTCCGAGATCCCCGCCGAAGAGAATGGTCCGGCCTCCCGCGCGTACCCGCGCGTACGCGGACCCGAGCAGGTGGCCCGCGTTGACGAAATCGACCTCGACTCCGTCCGCCACCGGCATCGGCCGTTCATACCCGACCGGCTGGAGCAGCGTCAGCGCGCGGAACGCATCCTGCTCGCCGTATAGCGGCAGCGCCGGCTTGTGCTTCGAGTATCCGTGACGGTTCGCGTTCGCCGCATCCTCTTCCTGGATGCGGCCCGAATCGGGCAGCACAATCTTGCAGAGATCCTGCGTGCCGGCGGTGCAGAACACACGGCCTCGAAAGCCGGCCGCGACGAGCTTCGGCAGATAGCCACAGTGGTCGAGGTGCGCGTGCGTCAGCACGATGGCGTCTATCTCATCTGGCTTGATCGGAAAATCCTGCCAGTTGCGCTCACGCAGCTCCTTCAGTCCTTGAAAGAGGCCGGCGTCGAAGAGCACCTTTGAACGGCCGGTGTCCAGCAGATATTTCGACCCTGTCACTGTTCGCGCCGCGCCCAGGAATGTCAGCTTCATGCAAAGAGTCCTGTTTGACCGCCCGTATGCCAGAACAACACCGTCTCCCGGTCCGGCACCTCGCGCCGCCTGATCGCAGCGATGAGCGCCGCCATCGCTTTAGCGGTATAGGTCGGATCGAGAATCACCGCGTCGCGGCGCGCGGCCATCTCGAGCGCCTCCTCGGACTCGGGCGTAGGGATGCCGTAACCGCCACCGACGAAGCGGTCATCCACCTCGATCGCCGCGTCGGCAAAACGCCCGGGCGGAAATCCAAGCAGCGGGCCGAGGCCGGTCAGGATTTCCCGGATATCTCGCTGCATCGCGGCTGATGGTTCGTCAGCGCTGATTCCAACGACCCGCGTCGGCCACTCCGCGAGGGCACAACCGGCGACAAGCCCGGCCTGAGTGCCGCCGGACGACGTCGCGTGGATGATGACGTCGGGCGGCTCGATCTGCTGCCCGAGCTCGGCAATCGCCTGCACGAACCCACACGCCCCGAGAGGAGTCGAGGCCCCAAGGGGAATGACATAGGGAACGCGTCCCGCGCGCCGCAATTCCGCGGCGGCTGCGTCCATTGCGGGCGCGCGATCCGCGCGCGTTGCGACGTACCGCACTTCGGCACCGAACAACCTGGCGAGCAGCGCGTTGCCGGTCGGCCGCTCAGGCTTATTGCCGTTCGCGATCAGCACACACCGAAACCCGAGCTTCGCGGCGGTCGCGGCGGTCGCACGCGCGTGATTGGACTGCACGCCGCCGCACGTAATCAATGTGTCGGCGCCGTGCCGGCGCGCATCGGCCGCCACCAGGCGCAGCTTGCGGACCTTGTTCCCTCCGGCTCCAAACGCGATCGCGTCGTCACGCTTCACGAGCAGCCGCGGTCCGCCGAGCGCGGCGTGCAGGCCGCTCAACTCCTCCACCGGCGTCGGATACGGCGCCAGCGGCAGGGACGGAAGCGAGTCGAGCGCGCCGAACATGCGGTTCAGTATACTTTTCAGATCGATGAAAACGCTTCTCGAGCACCTGAAAGGCGACGAGCCGGTGATCGCCGCCGAGTTGCGGCCCCCGCGTGCGGAGCTGCAGGCCGCGGCCAGTATGGACGCGTGGATCGACACCTACCACGCCGTTCGCGGCCTGACTCGGAACGGCACCTTCGTCTTTTTGACAGACAGCGCGGTCGGACTGAAGGAAGAGGACAACCTGCGGCATCTGGTCATCAACCTCGGCAGCGACGTGCCGCGCGCATCCGTCGTGACGTTCCTGACGTGCAAGCACCCATTGACGTATTGCGCGTCATATGCGGACCGGGCCGTGCAGCAC